>JAFQWH010000099.1 GCA_017407515.1 Clostridia bacterium
GACTTTGACGTTGAACTGACTGATGCTGGTGCTGAAAAGATTAAGGTTATCAAGGTTGTTCGTGAACTGACCGGTCTGGGCCTGAAAGAAGCTAAGGAAGCTGTTGACGGTGCTCCCAAGGTTCTGAAGGAAGGCGTTAGCAAGGAAGATGCTGAAGCTATCAAAGCTAAGCTGGAAGAAGTTGGCGCAAAAGTAACCTTAAAGTAAGTTTTTTACTTAAGAATTAAAAGCCGAAGGCATTTGCCTTCGGCTTTTTCTTGTATAAAAATACCGCTCTTATATGGCGGGTAAGCGGAAAAATAAAAGGCTGTGAACTTTCTTCACAGCCTTTGTTTATTTTTGTGTTTTACGCGTTGTTTTCAGCCGTAAACCGTTTCCAAAGGGGTGTTGCCATGAAGCTGAAGATAACGGCGATTATGCCGAGAATCAGCCAAATAACAGCTGTAATCGTCCAGCCGAAATGGTCTGCCAAAAGCCCGTAAGCATAGTTTGCAAGCATAACGCCCAACCCGCCAAAGGAGTTAATAAAGCTTGCGATCATACCGGTTTTTCCTTGGGTGGAAAATGCTGCCGGCATAATGACGTTAATCAGTTGGCTGAACGACGTCATAAAAGTAGTCGTCAGGGCAAGGGCAATTACAACTAAGAACAGATGCACCTTGCCGGTAAAGACAATTAACAGTAATAGGGGCAAACAAGCGGCAAACAAGATGCCCATAGCGTTAGTAAGACTTTTACAACGTTTGGGGTATAACCAGTTCACAAAGAACAGCCCCGCCAGGTTCACAATAATCAGCACAGTCGTTAACAGATTTGCAAAGCTGGGGGAGACCCCATAGCTTTCCATAATCATGGTGGGGACCCAGTTCTTCAAGCCGATATCCAGCATGCATCGAATGAGGGCGGGAACAGTCAGAAAAATAAGACCACTTGCAAACAGCATGGGGAAAAAGGACATTGACTTAGGAGAGGCAGCTTGTGCTTTTTCAGGCTTGTTATCACCCAGTTCAATAGGCAAAATCTCAGGTCCGGGAACCATTTTTTTATTTAGGTATGCCATTAACCATAAAACAGACAGTAGCATTATTCCAAGGGTTATAACAGAGGACCAGAACAGGCTAGGCCAACTAAAGAAACGAAGCAACACTCCTGCTAAAAGATAACTAAGGGCACCGCCTAAGGGATAAGCAAAAAACAGATAGGACATCGATTTCTGCCGGTGCTCAGGCATTACAATGGTTGTGGTTAGCTTTAAAATGACAGGCCAAACGCCGAACTGCAGCAAACCATTTAACGTCCAGGCAATTAGCATGACCATATAAGAGTTAGACACTGCCATAACAACGTTGGTAACCAATGCTCCTGCAAGTCCTACAATCAGCATTTTAAAGGGTGGAACTTTTTCAATTAAAACCCCGCCAAACAGCTGAGCAACACTATAAAGCAGGTAAAACCCGGCGTTAATAACACCGGCATTTGCCTTTGTGAAAAGGCCTTCCTGTACAATGGTAGCAATGGCGGTGGAGTATGTATTCTTTGTCATAGAAACAATCGTATAGGAAGCAAAAATGACAATAAAGGTAATCCAACTGCTTTTTTCGTTTTCTAAATGCCCTTTCATGGGTAACACCTCTGCCAAAGAATTTATACAACAGTACTTATTTTACCATAATTTTTTGTGTTTTTCAATGGTTTTCGGCATAAAAAAAGCTGTACATCGTTGCACAGCTTTTTTATTTTATACGGGATGTGTCATTTCGTCCATGTTGACGAGGTCTTTATCCAGTTTATACTTTTCAGCACGACGCTGCTGGAAGAACTTAACGGCAACCTGGTCAAACAGAGCATAGGACAGTACGTCTTCGTCCTGCTCAATATATTCTTTAATATCGTTTCTCAGATTGTCAAGTTCAGGCTGAATCAGGTCAGCGGGACGGCAGGTGATTCTTTCCTCATCGCCGATGATTTTCTTAGCAAATTCTTCGGAAATGGGAACCGGTGTTTTACCGTATTCGCCCTTAACAATACCCTTGGTTTCCTTGGTAACCATCTTGTAGCGTTCGCCCATAATAACGTTTAAAACAGCCTGTGTACCAACAATCTGGCTGGTGGGCGTTACCAGCGGCGGGAAGCCTAAGTCTTCGCGGACGCGAGGTACTTCTTTCAATACTTCTTCAAGCTTGTCTTCCTTACCCTGCTGCTTGAGCTGAGAAACCAGGTTAGACAGCATACCGCCGGGAACCTGATATAACAGAGTGTTAACGTCAACGCCCAGCATTTTGGGGTTGAGTAAGCCGCTTTCTAAATATTCCTCACGCAGGGGACGGAAGTAATCAGCCATTTCAGAGAGTAAATCAATGTCGTAGCCTGTGTCGTAGGGTGTACCCTGCAGGGTCTTAACCAGGGGCTCAGTTGCCGGCTGGGAGGTACCCAGGGCCAGGGGAGAGATAGCACAGTCAACCACGTCGATACCGGCTTCGATTGCCTTTAAGTAGGTCATGGAAGCAACACCGCTGGTATAGTGAGTATGAAGCTGCAGCGGAATTTTAACGGTTTCTTTCATGGCTTTAACCAGGTCATAGGCTTCGTAGGGCAGCAGAAGACCTGCCATGTCCTTAATACAAATAGAGTTAGCACCGCGTTCTTCTAATTCTTTTGCCATTTTCACGTAGGATTCAATATTATGAACCGGGCTGATGGTGTAGCACACAACAGCCTGAACATGTCCCTGCTCCTTCTGGCAGGCTTTAATAGCACATTCTAAGTTACGAACGTCATTTAAAGCATCGAAGATACGGATAATATCAATACCGTTAGACAGAGACTTCTGTACAAAGTACTCAACAACGTCATCAGCATAGTTTTTATAGCCTAAAATGTTCTGACCGCGGAACAGCATCTGCAGCTTGGTGTTTTTAGCACAGTCACGGATTTTCCGCAGACGTTCCCAGGGGTCTTCGTTTAAGAAGCGGAGGCAAGAGTCAAAAGTAGCACCGCCCCAAGCTTCTAAGGAATGATAACCAACCTTGTCCAGCTTTTCTACGATGGGCAAAATTGCCTCGGTAGTCATTCTGGTAGCAATCAGGGACTGATGTGCATCACGAAGGACGGTTTCTGTTATTTTAACCGGTTTTTGATTCGTAGACATAATTTCGTTCCCTTTCCGCAGCGAAACGCTGCTTTTTTATTTTACAGAACCTTAGCCATAGCCAGGAACACGCCTGCAGCTACGGCAGAGCCGATAACGCCGGCCACGTTGGGGCCCATAGCGTGCATCAGCAGGAAGTTTGTGGGGTCTTCTTTCTGACCAACGGTCTGTGCTACACGGGCAGCCATAGGCACGGCAGAAACGCCGGCAGAACCGATTAAGGGATTAACCTTACCCTTTGTCAGAACATACATAACTTTACCGAACAAAAGACCACCGGCAGTACTGATGGAGAAAGCAACCAGACCTAAAGCAATAATGTACAGAGTCTGAGGCTGCAGGAAAGTGTCTGCCGATGCAGTTGCACCAACGGTGATGCCCAAGAAAATAGTAACAATGTTCATCAGCTCGTTCTGAACGGTTTTGGAAAGACGCTCTGCGACGCCGCTTTCTTTAATTAAGTTACCCAGCATTAAGCAACCAACCAGGGGTACCGCGTCAGGCACGATAAGACCTACAACAACGGTAACGATAATGGGGAAAATCAACCGTTCCAGTTTGCTGACGGGACGGAGGGTTTCCATTTTAACCAAACGCTCTTTTTTGGTGGTTAACAGCTTCATAATAGGCGGCTGGATAATGGGGATTAACGCCATATAGGAATATGCCGCAATGGCAATGGCAGGCAGGAGTTTGGGAGCTAAGGTTTTGGTAACCAGAATAGCTGTCGGACCGTCGGCACCGCCGATGATACCGATGCTCATAGCTTCCATTAAGTTAAATCCCAAAAACAGTGCACCAAAGAAAGCTACAAAAACGCCCAACTGAGCGGCAGCACCTAAGAGCAAGCTCTTGGGGTTTGCAATGAGAGGCGAAAAGTCTGTCATGGCACCGATGCCGATAAAAATCAATGAGGGATAAATACCCAGCTTAACACCCAGATATAAAAGGTCTAAGAGACCGCCGTTATGCAAAATTTCGCCGAAATCCATAACGAAATGCTCTTCTCCTGAGCCAACAAACAAAACGTTGTGCATCAGGTTGGAAAAAGGCAGGTTTGCAAGCAACATACCGAAAGAAATCGGAAGCAAGAGAAGAGGCTCAAACTGCTTGCCGATGGCAAGATAAATCAGTACGCAGGCAACAATCAGCATAACAATGCTGCCGAAATCTACGCCGGCAAAGGCAAGGGCTGATCCTTCTGTGGCAGCAAAAAGCTTTGCAATACCTGTATTCTGGATAAAGCTGGTGATTCCGTTTATAAATAATTCACTCACTTAAATCACCCTTTCGTAAAAGTTTCTGTTAGTTTAAAGTAACCAGTACATCACCGTTATTGACAGATGCACCCTGAGAAACGTTTACGGAAGCGATAGTACCGTCCTGGGGAGCAACAATTTCATTTTCCATTTTCATAGCTTCCAGTACAACAACAGCCTGGCCTGCTTTTACAGCGTCGCCAACTTTAGCGTTAATACGCAGAACTGTACCGGGCATAGGAGCGGTTACGGTTACGCTGCCCTGTGCACCGGCAGGAGCAGCAGGTGCTGCAGCGGGAGCAGCAACCGGTGCCTGAGCAACAGCAGGAGCTGCTGCAGGAGCGGAAGCACCGCCTGTGATTTCTTCAACATCAACCTCGTAGGATTTACCGTTTACGTTTATCATAAATTTTCTCATAGAAAGTTCCTCCTTAATTTTGTTATCAAAGTATTGTTAACCGTTTAAGTTGTCACGGCGAGCCGTCCGGTTCCAGACCGGTGCGGTTTCTACCCTGCGGTAGGATTTAATTTTTAAGTTATACGTTGACTGGTTCAGGCTGGCAGCGATGGCAGCGGTCAGCACCGCAATCAATTCGCTGTCGTCTTCCTGGGGGGCTGCAGCAACCGGCACGGGAGCAGGTGCAGCAACCGGAGCCTGCTTTGCGGTTTTTTTGTTTTTAGCTGTAAAAACAACACGCATCAGCTCTAAAACGCACCAGAGGATTGCCAGAACCGCGAACACGGTGCAGATACCAATAACGGCAACAACCGCACCTTGTGTAATATTTTCCATTTCAATCCTTCCTTTCCGGTTTACAGCGGCATAGTGCCGTGCTTTTTAGCAGGAAGATTTTCCCGTTTTCCTGCCAGCATCAGAAGGGCTGCGATAATGCGGGGTCTTGTAGAATCCGGTTCGATGACATCGTCAACATAACCCAGTTTCGCAGCTTCGTAGGGATTTGCATAGGTTTCCTTAAAGCTTTCCACGAAGGAAGCTCTTGCAGCGATGGGGTTTTCTGCCTCCTGCATTTCTTTTCTGTAAATAATGTTGGCAGCACCCTCTGCGTGCATTACGGAAATCTGAGCCGTGGGCCAAGCGTAGGTCATGTCAGCACCAATGTGCTTAGAACCCATGGAGATGTAAGCACTGCCGCAAGCTTTTCTCAGAATTACGTTGAGCTTGGGAACAGTTGCTTCTGCGTAAGCGTATGCTAATGCGGCAATTTTTCTTGCGATGCCGGCATATTCTTCAACGGCACTTGCAACGTAGCCGTCTGTATCTGTTAAGGTAACAATAGGAAGGTTAAAGCTGTCACAGAAACGAACAAAGCGGGTTGCCTTTTCAGCGGCTTTTGCATCGAGCAGACCGCCTTTTTCAGCCTGGTTGGCTACAAAACCAACAGTTTGTCCGTCCAGGCGAGCCAGAGCGGTTACCATGTTCTTTGCATAGCCTGCGGCAATTTCAAAAACAGAACCATTGTCTGCAATTTCGGAGATAACAGTCTTAACATCGTATCCGTCAGCATCATTATCGGGAATCATTGTGTTTAAAACGGGAGAAACGCGGTTAATTTCATCACTGCCGGAAACAGGAGCGTCCTCTAAGTTGTTAGAGGGCAGGTAAGACAGCAGATTTCTGACATCGCTCAAAAGTGCCTCATCGTTTTCGGAAACAACCTGGCAGTTGCCACTGGTTTCAGCGTTTACTTCAGCACAGCCGCAAAAATCTTCGCCGGTTGTGCCTTTTATAGCAGAGGGACTGGAGAGATACAGCGTTGCTGCTTCTTTTGTCATAAACACAAAGTCAGACAGGGTAGCAAGAGCTGCCGCACCGCCGGCACAGGGGCCCATAACTGCTGCAATCTGCGGAACAACACCGGAAGCCAGTGCAGTTTTCTGCATAACGGTACCCATGGCAGAAAGTGCGTCAGAGCCTTCCTGAATTCTGGCACCGCCGGAATCCAGCATTGCCACAATGGGAGCACCGGTTTTCATTGCCATGTCAATCACTTTAGCAATTTTCTTACCGTGTAAAAGACCGACAGAGCCGCCTTTAACGGTAAAATCCTGACTGTAGGCAAAAACAGGACGCATATCTACCGTACCGTAGCCGCAGATGACGCCGTCGCAGGGGGTGTCTTTACTGCCGGCGAGAGCATCCAGTTCAATAAAGCTGCCTTCGTCAAAGAGAAGAGCGATTCTTTCGCGAGCCGTCAGTTTGCCGGCATCGTGCTGTTTGGCTGTTTTCTCAGCTCCGCCGCCTTCTAAAAGAGCGGCACGGCGAGCTTGTAATTCAGCCAGCTTATTGTTTGTACTCATCGTAAACCTCCTATGAAACTGAAAATTGTTGGAAATTCATTTTCCTTTTGTGCCACACAGCAGAAAACGCCCTACAATGCGGTTTGTAAGGAAAAGCCGTTATATAGATGAATGTTTGACAAAAGTTTTTTTCAAATAATTTTGCCAAAATGCCGAAATTCCACCAATTATCATTATACCAAAAATGTTTCTAAAATACAAGGAGAAATTTGTTATTTTTTAAACTTTTTTTGGGGAATGAATCGAGTAATCCTCAGTGAGTTTGTTACAACGCAGAACGAGGAGAGAGCCATCATGGTGCCGGCGAGTGCAGGAGTCAGTAAAATGCCCCAATGGGACAGAACGCCGGCTGCCAGAGGAATTCCGATGGTGTTATAAATAAACGCCCAGAAAAGATTTTGGCGAATGATTTTCATAGCATAGCGGGCAAGTGCCACGGCATCGGTAAAAGCAAGCAAATCGTTCCGCATAAGCAGGACGCCGGCAACCTCAGCGGCTACATCGGTGCCACCAAAAACGCAGACGCCTACGTGGGCGGCGGCCAGAGCCGGGGCATCGTTAATACCGTCCCCGATCATGGCGGTTTTGTAGCCCTCGTCTTTCAGCCGTTCTGCCTCTTTTGCCTTGTCGGCAGGCAAAACCTCGGAAAGAACCCGGGTAATGCCGGTTTCTTTTGCGGCGAATTCTGCGGCAAAACGGTTGTCGCCGGTAATCATTGCAGATTCAATGTGCATAGCAGCCAGTCTTTTAACAGCTTCTCGGCTTGTGGCTTTCACCGTATCGGAAAAGCCGATAATCCCCATCAGCTTCCCGTTAATTGCCACATACACCGAGGCCATGCCGGCGGGAGCATCAGCAAGCTGGGAGCAGTCAACCTGATTTTCTTCCATTAACCGGTGTGTGCCGGCAAGAACGGTTTTTCCCTCCACCGTGGCAACAACGCCTTTGCCAGCCCGGGTGGTAACGGTTTCTGCCATGGGAACAGAAATACCTTTTTCGGTGCTGAAGCTAAGGAGAGCTTTTGCAACGGGGTGAACGCTGCCGTGCTCGGCACCGATAGCATAGGGAAGCCATTCTTTTTCCGTAACGCCGGGAACGGATAAGAGGGTGTTGACCTTTAAAGCACCTTCTGTTACCGTGCCGGTTTTATCAAAGAGAGCCATGGTAATTTGCGATAAATGTTCAACCGTATCGCCGCCCCGGAACAAGATGCCTAATTTTGCACCTCTGCCGGAAGCAACCATAACAGCAATAGGGGTTGCAAGGCCTAAAGAGCAGGGGCAGGCAACCACTAAGACAGAGACAAAAATCTGCAGAACATAGCCCGCTTCTTTTCCGAGAAAAGCCCAGATTACGGCAGAAAGCAGAGCAATGGCAAGGACTGCCGGCACAAAAACGGCAGAAATTTTATCTGCCATGCGGGAGATGGGTGCTTTTTTCTGCTGTGCCTCTGCCACAAGCCGCATAATTTGTGCTGCGGCAGTTGCACCGCCGGCACCGGTAGTGCGGATTTTCAGGAAACCGTCTTTTAAAATCGTACCACCGGAAACCTTGCTGCCTTCTTCTTTAAAGACGGGCAGACTTTCACCGGTGAGCATGGATTCGTCCACATCGCCGCTGCCCTCTATAACAACGCCGTCTACTGCCAGCTTTTCACCGGCAGCACACAGGACAATTTCGTCCATAAGCACTTCAGAACTTTTTACGATCACTCTTTCGCCGTCCCGAAGAACGGTACAGGTTTGGGGAATCAGCTTAGCAAGAGAAGCTATGGCATCTTTTGCCCGGTTTTTGCTCTTTTCTTCTAGAAATTTACCTAATAAAATAAGTGCCAACACCACAGCGGCAGACTCAAAGTATAAAGTCTCCGCCATTTCCGGCTTGCCGCCGAGGATTAAAAGGGTATGGTACAGGCTGTATAAAAAAGCAGAGCCGGTACCCAGAGCCACCAGGGAGTCCATGTTGGGATGGAGAGTTACAAGACGCTTTACACCATTCGTTAAAAACCGACGCCCCACAACGAGTACCGGTAGGCAGAAAATCAGCTGTGACAGAGCAAAACCCAGCGGATTTTTATGCATATCCAAAAAGGCGGGAATGGGGAGATGTATCATGTGCGACATACCGATGTACATAACCAAAGCACCGAAGAAAAGCCCGATAAACACCTCAAAAGGACGATAGTCCTTGGTTTGAGTTACAGCCGTTTCGTCGTCTTGTAAGAGGGTAGCTTTATAGCCCAGCTTACCAAGTGCAGAAATGGCGGACTGAATGTTAAGAGTTTCGTCTCCTGTAACTTCGCCGGTGGCAAGAGCCAGGTTTACGGCACAGTCCGTTACGCCCTCCGTCCCCTTTAATGCTCGTTCTGCTGCGGCGGAGCAGGCGGCACAACGCATGCCTTCTATTTTTAAACGGTATTGTTTTGTGTTTTCCATTTTTGTTCTCCTTCTACCTAAAAAAAGCAAGCTTTACAAAGCGGCAGGGCTGCACGCTCAGTAAAGCTTGCTTCATACATCACATATTTTGCTGTGGCTTACTCGTTTTCTGCCAGAAAAGCATTGATACGTTCAACTAATGCATCAGCATCTTCACCGTGCACCGCACAGGCCTCTGCAATGGATTCGCCGCTGGCTGAGGGACAGCCTAAGCAATGCATACCAATTTCAAAAAAGAATTTTGCAGTTCCGTCGTTCATTCTCAGAACGTCCATAATAATGGTGTCTTTTGTTACTCTGTTTGCCATTTTCGTTTCCTCCTATATAAAATATTATTTATAATAAACTTTATTAAAATTCTGCAAGTTCTAAAAAATTATCTATAATATAATCTGCACCGTTTTCCTCGAAATATCCTCTTGCACCCTTGCCCTCGATGCCAGTTAAAACAGCAGCAAAGTCGCAACCGGCACTTTTAGCGGAAAACAGGTCACAACCGGCATCGCCGATGACCAAGGTTTTCGAGCAGGGAACCCTGTCATAGAGCCCGCCAAAGAGCTCTGTATCCGTATGCTTCGTTCCGAAAACGCCGCGGAGAAACATATAAGGGTGAGGTTTTGCCAAAGAAACGGAATTGTTTATGGCGTCTTGTGCCGCCAGAATGTCATTATAAGTAATGATAGCATCTTTTGTAAAGCAGTCAAACACATTCCAGGCACGCAAGGGGCTTTCAGCCTCCACAAAGGGACGGCCGGTGCCGATGCCCAAACGTTTGGTGCTGCCCAGTTCTTTTAATAAAAGCTGGAGCTTGGGTTTATCCACGATGGGTTCTTCGGAAAACGTCAACCCCGGTTTTCCGGGCTGGAGCATAGGTGAGTTCCAATGTTTTGGGAATAGCTCGCTGCCTAAAAACCACTCCTGAAAGGAAAGCTGAATTTTTTTCCAGATACCGCCGTGGTGTGCCGCCTCGTTAGCTTCGTAGCCGGCGGCTTCCAGACAACGGGAAACGGTGGTATATAACCCGTCTTTTACAGCGGGCAGCGTGTGAATCCACTGAAAGATGGCTTCAAAATCCCTTGTGTTTTGGGACAGAGCACCGCCAACCACTACCCAGGATAAATCCCAGTTGTTGTTTACGCCTTTGTTTTTTAAGTGGCGAATTACAGCGTCGTCACAAAACTGCTCTTTTCGTAAAGAAAGAAGATTCTCGGTCAGTGCCTGGGGGTCACAGGGCTTTGTGCCGAAATAGCGGTCGGAAAACAAAAGCTCCCGAACAGTTAGGGTTGCGGCATTCCAATATACCTCTTCGCTGGTTATTACCCCGTCCATATCCAGTAGAACGGTGTCATAACGGGATAAAAAGGATTTTAACATCTAAAAGAACTCCTTATTCAACAGTGAAAGTAACAGTACCGGCAACACCGGCAGATAAATTCTTACGGGCAGGGTCTAAGTAAAAAGCACGGCCCAGAGCGATGCCTAAAGCACGGAAAACAGCTTCCCAGATGTGGTGACCGTTTACGCCTTTTACAACGTCAATATGCAGGGTACACATAGCCCCCTGGCAAAAGCCCTCTAAGAAAGTTGCCAGGTCTTCACTTAAAACGCCCTCAGTTTCAGCGGGCATGGAAATTGCATCATAACAAAAACCGAAGTATGCCCGTTCTTCAAAGCTGATAGCACAGGTAGCTTTTGCTTCGTCAATGATGCCAATGGCGTCACCATAGCCTGTGGCACCGTCAGCCTTGTTTTCCCAGATGTAGGAACGAACGGCTTTACCGAAGGTAATACCTAAATCTTCGTAAATCACGTGATTCAAGGTGAATTCGTCTAATGAAAAATCAGTTTCAATGGTAACACCGCTACGCCAGGCAATATGCTCTAACATATGTGAAAAGAAGGGTGCGTGGGTTTTAATTTTTTTGCGGTAGTCAGGAGCGAGACCGGAAGCATCTAACTTAACAGTCATAAATGATTCAGAGGTTTTCCGGGTTACGCAAACAGTTTCTTTCATTCTTTGGTGCTCCTTTCTTCAACTGCTAATGCATGGGCGTCAAAGCCTTCCACGCGAGCAATGCGGGAAGCGTGCTCCCGGACACGCATAAAGCCTTCGCGGCTTGCGTAGCCAACAGAGGAACGCTTTAAAAAGTCCATAACAGAAACAGAGGAATAGGTTTTAGCAAAACCGCCGGTAGGCAGAATTGCGTTGGGACCCAGTACAAAGTTGCACAGGGTAACAGGGGTATAGTCCCCAAGCAGAATTTCACCTGCGTTTTTAATTTTTTCCAAAACAGCAAAGGGATCTTTGGTCATAACTTCCATATGCTCAGGAGCATATTCATTCACAAAGTCAATGGATTCTGAAAGGCTTTCTGTCAAAATCACGCCGCCGTAGGTTTCAAAGTTTGTTTTAATAAAACTTTGGCGTTTTTCGGAAAGCTTAGGAAGCTGACGGTCAATAATCGGCAGAACCTTATCCACCAGCTCACGGGAATGGGTAACGAGCAGAGCAGCAGAATCCGGGCCGTGTTCTGCCTCAATCATAACATCTAACGCTACCTTTTCCGGGTCAGCGTTTTCGTCAGCCAAAATGATAACTTCGCTGGGACCGGCAGGGAGACCGCTGTCAATCTGACCTGCGAGCACACGTTTTGCAGCGGTAGCATATGAGTTACCAGGGCCGATGATTTTGTGGCACTTGGGAATGGTTTCCGTACCGTAAGCCACAGCGGCAACAGCCTGAATACCGCCTACTTTGTAAATATCTGTAATACCGATGATTTTAGCTGCTGCTAAAATAGCATCATCACAACCGCCCTCTTCGTTAGGCGGTGTTACAACAGTAATTCTGGGAACGCCGGCAACAACAGCCGGAACGCCCAGCATTAAAAGAACGGAAGGGAAGCTTCCCTTACCACGGGGAACGTACAGACAAACGTCAACAATCGGTGTGGTCTTTTCGCCAACCATTAAGCCCTCGTCAACGTTGGTAAACCACATTTCCTCGGGCATCTGCTTTTCGTGGAAGTTACGAATGTTTTTAGCGGCATACTCGATGGCCTCACGGGTTTTAGCATCTAGGCGGTTGTAGCCTGCTTCGATTTCTTCGGCAGTTACGCGGATAGCGTCTTTTTCAAGATGCACTTTGTCAAACTTTTCGGTATATTTTAAAACAGCAGCGTCGCCGTTTTCTTTAATATCGGCAGCTACTTCCTTTGCAAGCTCCATCTGGCGGCTGATGTCCAGCTCAGCACGTTTTAAGACGAACTCGCGTTCTTCCTGTGTCATGTCTTTTAAAACTCTAACCTTCATTTGTAAAGCCATTCCTTTCCGGCGGATTTATCTGATAATCTTTAGTCCAATTATTTCCTAGATTATCATACCATAACAAGGGAATAATTGCAAGATAACGAACATAAAAATTAAATAAAATTCTGTTTTTTATGAAAAAAGGGACAAAAATTTAGTGAAAACTGCTCGAAATTAAATGGTGTTATGTAAACCGAGGGGAAATTGTAAAAAAAAGTTATTCACATAATTAACAGGGTTATGAACAGTTTTTTCTGTTGAAAAAGCGATTTTTCGGTTAGTTATTAACATTATCAACAGGTTATCAACAGGTTTTGTAAACAAAACAAATGTTTGCAACAAAAATGTAAAACCCCATTAACATAGTTAAAACAAGAAGTTTACATAAAACAGTATTATTTGCAAAAGGGGGCTGAAAGCTTTCATGAAAAAAGCAAAAAGTTTGTTAAAAATCGGTGCAGTTTATATGGGGACGGTTTTGGGTGCCGGTTTTGCCTCCGGACAGGAACTTTTACAGTTTTTTGTTCGGTTTTCGTACCGCGGCCTCTTGGGGTGCACCCTTGCCGGCGTTTTGTTTTGCCTTTTGGGTGCGATAATTTTATCAAAGTCTTACGGTCTTTCCGAAAAAACCTATCGTAAATATTTGAAAACGGTTTTTAAAGGTCCCTTGTCCAGTTTTTTGGCCTTTGTGGGTGAGGTGTTTTTATGTGTCAGTTTTTGTATTATGTTGTCCGGCAGCGGGGCTTTTTTTGCTCAAAGACTGTTCCTTCCGCCGCTATGGGGGATTCTTTTGACAGATGCAATTTGCCTGTGCGTCTTTTTATATGATATAAAAGGTTTGTCTGTTCTCAATTTAATCTTAACCCCCATTATGTTACTTGGCACGGTTTACGTTGCATTTCATTCGATTTTTACGGGCAGTCAGACGGTTTTTCTGCCACAGGTTAATCCACACGGCCTGTTTTTACCCTATGCTGTTTTTTATGTGGGATATAATATGCTGACGGCGGCAGCGGTCCTAGTACCTGCGGCGGCTCTTGCGGAAGACAGAAAAACGGCAGTACGGGGCGGTGTTTTCGGTGGCTTGATGCTGACGGTTTTAGCAGTATTATGTTCGACGGCGTTATTTGTTTCGGATGCATCATGGGATAGTCCTCTGCCGATGTTACTTTTATCAAAGCAGGCAGGTACCGTGGCTTATTTTACATACTCTGCTGTTTTATTCATGGCCATGCTGACGACGGCAGTTTCTACGGGGTTTTCTGTTGTGCAGAGGCTCTGCAGCCTTGGTATGGGGCAGAAAGGAGCGGCTGTTTCTGTTTGCCTGGCGGCAATCCCCCTTTCCTTTTTTGAATTTTCTGCCCTAGTGCGGTATTGCTATTTGTTTTTCGGTGTACTGGGAATTTTACTTGTGGGGGGGATTTTGTGGGAATGGTTTAAAAGAATATAAAAGAAAAAGAGAGAAATCGAAAGAAAAAGAGACAAAACTTGGAATAAATTAAAAAAATGATATAATCAATACTTGAAAAAAATCGTGGGAA
>JAFQWH010000100.1 GCA_017407515.1 Clostridia bacterium
CGATTGAATTTCAATCGCCTTATTGATTACGGCAAAATACATCTACCGTAATTATTTAATTCTTATACAATACCCTGTGCCATCATAGCATTTGCAACCTTTTTAAAACCTGCAATGTTAGCACCGGCAACTAAGTCATAGCCCAGGCCGTTTTCTTCTGCAGCTTCAACAGAAACCTTATGAATGTTGATCATAATGCCTTTCAGCTTTTCGTCAACTTCTTCTGCACTCCAGCTATATCTCATAGAGTTCTGAGCCATTTCCAGTGCAGAAACCGCTACGCCACCGGCATTAACTGCTTTAGAAGGACCAACAATCAGGCCTTTGCTTCTAAGTAATGCCATTGCCTCGTTTGTAGTAGGCATATTAGCAACTTCAATATAGTACTTGGTGCCGTTTGCAAGAATCTGTTCAGCTTCAGCCATGCCAATTTCGTTCTGGGTTGCACAAGGCATACAAATATCAACCTTAACGCCCCAGGGTTTCTGTTTTGCAAAGAACTGACAGCCAAACTTTTCAGCGTAATCCTGTGCACGGTCACGGCCGGAGCTACGCATCTCGACCATATAATCCCACTTTTCTTTTGTGCCAACGCCGTCGGGATCGTAAACATAACCGTCAGGACCGGAAATGGTAACAACCTTACCGCCCAGCTCGGTTACTTTCTGACAAACACCCCATGCAACGTTACCGAAACCGGAAATTGCAACAGTTTTGCCCTCGAAAGAATCACCCTCGTGCTTCAGGACTTCATTTGCATAGTAAGAAGCACCAAAACCGGTTGCTTCAGGACGAATTACAGAGCCGCCGTATTCTAAACCTTTACCGGTTAAAACGCCGTTTTCCCAGCAACCCTTAATTCTCTTATACTGACCGTAGAGATAACCAATCTCTCTGCCACCAACACCAATATCGCCGGCAGGAACGTCTACGTCCGGGCCAATATGTCTGTAAAGCTCTGTCATAAACGCCTGACAGAATCTCATAATTTCAGCATCGCTCTTACCTCTGGGGTCAAAGTCGGAACCACCTTTACCGCCACCGATGGGAAGACCGGTTAAGCTGTTTTTAAAGGTCTGTTCAAAGCCCAAAAACTTCATAATACCGGAATATACGGAAGGATGGAAACGCAGGCCGCCCTTGTAAGGACCAATTGCACTGTTAAACTGTACACGGAAACCTCTGTTAGAATGTACCTTACCGTTATCGTCTACCCAGGAAACACGGAAAGTAATCATTCTTTCCGGTTCAACCAAACGTTCAATTAAGCCGTTTGCTTCGTATTCCGGATGGTTAGCCACTACCGGCTCAATGGATTCAAAAACCTCTTCTACGGTCTGAAGAAATTCAGGCTCGTTTTTGTCTCTAGCCTGAACCTGTTCAAAGACTCTTTTTAAGTACTCGTTTGTAATTGCCATTGCAAACACCCCTTTAATCAATATATAATAATATCATACAAGAATGTATTATACCATACTACTCCATAATTTAGCAATACAAAAATGAAATTTTTTTTATTTATATTTCATTTTTTGTCAAAAAACAATAAAAAACAACAGAAATTCAAGGGTTTTTTCGGAAAAGCACATAGAAATTTGAAAAATAATTCATTTAATATTTCAAAATTATAAAATCCTTCTGCTTGTTTTTACTCGAAAAAGTCATTTTCTTCGATTTGCAGTTTTCGTACAGCGTTATCAATTGCTTCAACTGAAAACCCCCGTGCAAGGCAATACCGCTTTGCCTTCATCAGGTTTGGAAAAGAAAAATCTCCTTTCAGCTTTTTTTCAAGCAAGGGCAGAACGGATAGAGATTCGTTTTGCGTTATTTGACTTTTGTCAAATTCGGAGACGATTTCTTCCAGTGTATTTCGGTCAATGCCCTTCTCTATTAAATCGTACCGGATTTTCCGCATACCGCTTTTGCCGAGTCTTAAGGCAGATTCAATATAATGCCGGGCGTAGGCAGCGTCGTCTAAGTAGCCGTATTCCTTTAAGAAAGAGACCGTCTTAGTAATAGCGGAAGGCTCGCAACCTCTGTCTGCCATTTTTCGACACAAAGCCTTTTCTGTATAGCTTTGCCGGTCTAAAAGCTTTAAGGCGTATTGTTTGGCATCTTGAAACAAAACCTCGTTTTGAATGGTCTTTAGGTCGTTTTCCGAAAGATCCTGCCCTTCTTTTAAACGGTACCGAAGCACATCAAAATCAGAAATACCAAAAGCAAAATGCCCATCTAAAAAGACAGAGCTGCGGTTTTTATGCTTTTTTTGCGGTTCTATTTTTGTAATAATCATAGAATCTCCCTGAAAAAAACAAGCTGGTGCCAAGCAGGAGGCAGATTGATGCGTCCGTTTCGGCAACAGCTTGAGTGATTCTGATTCTTCCTCTTACAGTTTGTCGCAATAAACGCCCAGAGGATAGTAAGGCAGCATGTTTTCCTGCAGCCATTTCATAGCTTCTTCAGGAGATAAGCCCCAGTTGGTAGGACAGGTTGAAACAACCTCTACCAGCGAGAAGCCCTTCTTCTCAACCTGGCAGGTAAAAGCTTTTTTAATAGCCTTTTTAGCCTGGTTAATGTTTTTAACACAGTCAACAGCAACACGCTCGATGTACGCAGGACCGTCTAAGGTAGAAAGCATTTCGCTGACGCGAATGGGGAAACCCTGGGTTTCTGTGTTTCTGCCGTAGGGAGAGGTCTGTGTAATCTGACCGGGTAAGGAGGTGGGAGCCATCTGACCGCCGGTCATACCGTAAATTGCGTTGTTGATAAAGATAACAGTAATGTTTTCACCGCGAGCAGCTGCGTGAACGGTTTCAGCAGTACCGATAGCGGCAAGGTCACCATCGCCCTGGTAGGTGAAAACGATGTTATCCTGATTGGTACGTTTAATACCTGTTGCAACAGCGGGAGCACGACCGTGAGCCGCTTCTACCATGTCGCAGTTAAAGTAGTCATAAGCGAAAACGGAGCAACCAACCGGTGCAACACCAATGGTTGTACCTTCAATGCCCAGTTCGTCAATGACTTCGGCAACCAAACGGTGAACAATACCGTGGGTGCAGCCGGGGCAATAATGCAGAGGCACATCGCACAGTGCATGGGGTTTTTTAAATACTTGTTTCATTATGCGATACCTCCTACAATTTCTTTCATTTTTTCAATAATTTCGTTAGGATACGGAATGTTGCCGCCCCATCTGCCGTAGAAATGAACAGGAACCTTGGATTCAACAGCCAGCTTAACATCGTCAACCATCTGACCTAAGCACATTTCAACAGACAGAATTGCCTTTACCTGGCCAACATACTGTTTGTAAGCTTCCTTCGGGAAGGGCCACAGCGTAATCGGGCGGATTAAACCAGCCTTAATGCCCTGCTCACGAAGCTCATCAACAGCGTTTTTCGCAATACGAGCGGTAGAACCGTAAGCGGTAATCATATATTCAGCATCTTCCATACGGTATGCTTCATACTTAGTTTCAGTTTCTTCAATCTGCTGATACTTTTTGTTACGCTCGGTAACAATTTTCTCTAAAATATCGGGCTGGATGTACAGAGAGTTAACAACGTTATGTTCACGTTCCATCTTAGTACCGTTCGTCGCCCATGTTTTTTCCGGCAGCTTTCTGCCTTCAGGCAGTTCAAAGGTAACCGGCTCCATCATCTGGCCCAGAGTACCGTCACCCAAAATCATAACGGGCATTCTGTAAAAATCAGCCAGGTCAAAAGCTTCTGCGGTCAGGTTGATAATTTCCTGAACGGACGCAGGTGCTAAAACAATCATTTTATAGTCGCCGTGACCCAAACCCTTTGTTGCCTGATGATAGTCAGACTGTGAGGGCTGAATACCGCCCAGACCCGGGCCCGCACGCATGATATTAACCACCACTGCAGGCAGGTCAGCACCGGCAATATAAGAAATTGCCTCAGCCTTTAAGCTGATACCCGGACTGGAGGAAGAAGTCATAACTCTGGCACCTGCAGCAGCTGCACCGTAAACCATGTTACATGCAGAAATTTCACTTTCTGCCTGCAGGAAAACGCCACCAATTTTCGGCATACGCTTCGCCATGTAAGCTGAGATTTCTGTCTGCGGCGTAATAGGATAGCCGAAGAAATATCGGCAGCCGGCCAGAATTGCAGCTTCAGCGATAGCTTCATTGCCTTTTAACAAAACCTTTTCAGCCATTTTATACACTCCACTTCTTTGCGATGTACTTTCTTATCTAAACACTTCAATAACACAATCAGGACAGATGGTGGCACACATTGCACAACCGATACATTTTTCCTGGTCAGTTACTTCTACGGGACGAAAACCTTTTGCATTCATTCTGTCCTCAGCGACTTTGATAATCTTGTTGGGACAGGCAGTAACGCAGAGGTAACAGCCCTTGCATTTTTCTTCAAAAAAGACTACCTTTGCCATGATTCTCTCCATTTCTGCCGCTTAGCCAGCGGCTATTATATAATTTAAAATTTTAAAGCCATAAATCGGTCAATGGAAAACGTTTTTGCAGAAAAGCCTTTTGGAAGCTTTTCTAAAACAGAGGAAAGCCCAACGGCATATTTGCAAGGAATCCCGGTTTTTTGCGAGACCTCGTCCGCAACAGTCTGCCCCGCCATGAGCTCTGCTTCCGTTGTGAGTGCCGCTAAGTTGGAGCTGTTTACAAGCCCGGTTACTTTCAGCCTGCTGACGGCTTCAATGCTTGCAATCATATCGCACACAGACTCACAATCTTTCGTCATCGGACGATATACGTTAATCACAAATAACATCTCCGGCGGTTCAGCATCAAAATACTGTTTATATCTGCCCAGAGCAATTGCCCCGTCATCATCACCACCGACATCAAAAACAACAGCGGCATCTTTTTCGGCAAACACACGGTAAATATCTGCCGGGAGCGACGGTACGTCTACATTACTGCTGGCATAAGGCGAAGCAATAACACAAATACCCAGTTCTTCCAGTTTTTTTCTTTCGTCGTTGGTTCTGAAGTACGGATTTACAATATCCAAATCAACGATATAAACCTTTTGATAGGTTTCTTTTAAAGAAAGAGCATAATTTATCGCAAATTCTGTTTTACCGCTACCGTAATGACCAACTATAACATGAATCCTAGACTGCATACAGACCCCTTCTTTACAAACTTACTTAATAATTATAGCATAATATTAAGGTTTTGTACAGTAATTTTCTAAAAAAAATAAAGAAAGCGACAATTTTTTCGCTTTCTTCTGTTGTTATTTTTAGAAATAACCGAATAAGCCTGCAACGACAGAATATAAAAAGGTTCCAACCATTGCAATAATGCAGATTACCGCTATAATACGAACGGCTTTTTTATTGATTCTCATCATATTACTCTACTCCTTTATATTTATGGTAGCATAGTTTTGTTACAAAAGTATTAACTTCCGTTTTTATACATAATAAATTTACAAATTGACGATACTACACTCATTAAGCGTTGGAAAAAGGAGATAAGAATTATGCTGGTAACCCTTGTCAGAACTGTTATATTATACATATTGGTGGTCTTGGCTCTCAGGCTGATGGGCAAGCGGCAAATTGGCCAGCTGCAGCCATCAGAGCTCGTCATCGCCATGATGCTCTCCGAGCTTGCGGCCATACCGGTAGAAAACGTTGGAACGCCGCTATTAACCGGCGTGATTCCTATTTTTACTCTGATTATTGCCGAGACAACCTTTTCCTATCTTACCTTAAAAAACCGCAAGCTGCGAAAATTTCTGTCCGGCTCCCCTACGGTTTTAATTGCCAAAGGACAGATTCTTGAAAAAGAAATGGAGCGGCTTCGGTTTAACATAGATGACTTAATGGAGGAGCTTCGCTCCAACGGCTACCCGAATATTTTAGAAATTGAATATGCCATCATCGAGTCAAACGGTAGTCTCAGCGTAATTCCCAAATCCAATAAACGGCCCTTAACGCCGGAAGACATTAACATCAGCCCACAATATGAAGGGATTCCTTTTCTGCTTATTTCCGACGGCGTGATTGACACAGAGGCATTAAAAAACGCCGGTGTTACCGTTGATTGGTTGCTTAGGCATTTAAATAAGTTCGATATTCACAACATTGAAGATGTTTTTATTGCCTCAGTTGATTCTGCAGGGAAATTTTTTGTTCAGAAAAAACAGAAAAAGAGGGACAAATAATGAAAAGTTTTATGGTTGCCATGATTATTTTTGTCTTGATTATTTTAGGTTCCGGCTACTACTCCTACGCTCTTACTAAATCTATTGACAATATTGAGGTAAAGCTTTCTGAGGTAGAGGCCTCTCTCCTGAACCATAACTGGGACGAATGTAACGAAAAAACCGAGGCACTCATGCAGGATTGGGAAAAAACTCAAAAGTGGTTAAAAGCCATTGTCAATCACAAGGAGATAGACGTCATCATACAAGCGTTATACGAAATGAAAGGATACATCAGGGTTAAAAACAAAGAAGAAGCTTTGGTTACGGTTGGAGTTTTGCGAATGTTTTTCCGCCATATCCCCGAAAACGAATCCTTAGCTTTAATCAATATTTTGTAAACACCCATTTAACGTTTCTTTCATACAATATATTGTACCGGTTAGAGGCAATGCTTTAACCGTTTATATAAACCGGGGGCGGCGGTATTGGTGCTCGCTGCCCCTTTGGGTTTACAAAGGAAGTGATACTATGACGAATATTAACTGTTCTAAAAACTGTAAGTACCAATCTGACGGAAAATGTAGCTGCGACAGCGTTATACTGCCTTTTATAAACGGAGCACAAACCGGTGATTCAGACTGTCCTTACCGGACGGAAGATAAGAGCCTGAATAAAATTAAAGAACTGCAGTAGCTGCAGTTCTTTGTTATTGTATAACGAAAACCACGCGATAGTCGCGTGGTTCAATAAAGGTTAACCGATGAGCAGATAATTAAGTAGAATTTATAGAAGAAGAGGATTCATTTCCCCACAAGGAAGTATAGTACAAACAAACTGCCTAAAAGCCTTCCCCTTGAGGGGAAGGTGTCAAAACCATAGGTTTTGACGGATGAGGTGTAGAAAATGCTTTGCATTTTCGTATGAAATGCCCTGCCGGGTGGCCTACTTTTGTGAGACAAAAGTAGCAAAAACGCGGGGGATTTCGATTTCCCCCGCACCCCTTGAAACGACAC
>JAFQWH010000101.1 GCA_017407515.1 Clostridia bacterium
AATAAAAAAGCCACCGAAAGACAAGTCTTTCGGTGGCTTTTTGGCGTCCCCGAGAGGAATCGAACCTCCGGCCTACCGCTTAGGAGGCGGTCGCTCTATCCGACTGAGCTACGGGGACAGGATTTGACTTACACATTGTACCATGCTTTTTTACTTTTGTAAAGGTTTATGCGTTAAAAATTGTACGGTTGTATAGTTCTCTGAGATGAGTTAAAACCTTTTTCTCCAGTCGGGAAATGTTCATTTGTGAGGTGTTCATAAGCTCTGCAATTTTTGCCTGAGTCAACTCATCGTAATAGCGGTACTTAATAAACTGCTGTTCCCGTTCGGGGAGGGAATTTAAAAACGTATCAACAAAGTCTTTGTTTTCAATCATTAAAAAGGTATCGTCTTCAACGCCGATGCAGTCAGAAAGCATAACGTCCTGCTCGTCAATGGGCTGTTCCAGGGAGTATACATCTTGCGTATCTCCCCAATACATGGCTTGTGCCAACTGGTCGGTGCTGACACCCAAAGCCGCAGACAGTTCTTCGCTATCGGGGACTTTGCCGGTTTTTACGAGCTCTTCATTCCGAATTTTATTCGCTTTTGAAAAAATCTCATAAATTCGTCTGGGAACACGGATACAGTTCCCCTTATCCCGGAATAAACGCTTGATTTCCCCTAAAACAGTAGGGGTTGCATAGGTAGAGAAGCGGGTGCCTCTTTCAACGTCATACCGCTTAGCAGCATTCATCAAGCCAATGCAGGCAGATTGGTAAATATCGTCATATTCCAACCCCTTGCCGGCGAAACGGCGGGCTAAAATCTCCGGAATGTAGGCGTAAATATGCATAATTGTATTTAAAAGGGCACGGTCTTGCGTCAAAGCAAAGCGGACGAATAAGTCGTGTTCTTTTTCTATGGAAATTTCCATTTTCTCGCCTCCCTGAGGGTGATAAAAATCCGGCGTCAGCAAAACGCCGGATTTTTTTATGATTGTTTCATCAGTTCGGTCAGTACTGCCACGGCATTTTCATATTCAGAAACGGTGGTCGGGTCCTGTTCATCGCCGGGACGACGGAACAGGAGCATTGCATAAAGATCGTCATTGACAAACCCCATCTCGCCCAGCACTTTACTGCCGGTTAAGTGGAACGCCATGGGCTGCTCCCCGCGGTATAAGACACGGTCGCCGTAAGGGGCAACGTCAAAAAACTCGTTTAAGGGACAGAAAGCATCTTTTTTAATCATTCTGTCAAAGTTTACCTTGTCAACAATAAACAGGGTAGCCCCCTTGTTGGCAAGCTTGGCTTCCAGGGTTTCCATAAACGCTTCGTCATTATCCTCTTGTAAAGATTCACTCAGTACCAAGTGGGAAACGGCAATGTTCGCCTCACCGTCATTGTTAATATCGGAAATGTTATCAGAGAGGGCGTTATTAAAGTTAATGTTACCCTCGGTCAGTTGCCCGGCGGACACCAGGGTGACCTTTAAATCGGGCTCTATCGACTGAAACAAATCCTGAATGAAAACGCTGCCTAAAAGAATGCATACGATGACGATTATAACAGCAGTTTTATGATAATACCAAAAATTTTCTAATTTCTTTTTGAAAGACATTGTTTCACCTCAAAACAAAACTCTTATAACAATATATTATACAATATTTTTAGCTTTCCGTCAAGAGGTGGCAGTTTGCCGTTTCTGCATCTTTCGCCAGCTTATAAAGCTGTAAATATCGCTGGCTAAAAAGGCAACAAAGCAGATAATGACGGACATATAAGAAATATCCTCAATGGCAGCTAAAGACCATAAAACAATCAGAACAATGTCGTTTGCGGCGTATGCTATGGCGTAGTAGGGGCTTCTTCTGTATGTTAGGTACACAGCTAAAAAGCTGGTGGCAACAGAGATGGTGCTGGGAATTAGGTTTACGGTGTTTAGCATAGACAACAAAAAGTAAAAGATAAGGGTTACAGCGGCTGTCAGCGGCCACATGACAAAATGTTCCTTGGCGTTCAAGCGGTTTACTTCCACCTCGGATTTGTTGCCTTTATAAGGGTGTTTCAGCCAGGAAATCAGAGCCATAATTGCCATGGGAGCCGTCAGCCCCAGGTAGGTCAACATCTCGCCGTAGTAGCCAAAGGCATAGGAAATAATACCGTAGAAAATGCTGAAAATAATAATTAAAATCTGGCCGATGGGGTTTCCCTTTGCGGCAAAAATCAGCGATGTAATGCCGATTAAAGAGGAAAACAGATTCAGGTAATTTGACCTGTCAAAAATCAGAAAGGAAAGAATCATTGCCAAAACAGACAGGCTCCAAAGCAGTTTTTCAGTTATAGTGAAGTAGTTGTATAATCTTTTCATATTTGCTCCTTAAAAAAGCATTCGCTGCACATCTTCTAAGACCTAACGATGTGCAAACGAATGCTTATCATTCACTACCCGGTGGCAGTTCATATTTGATTTTTGAGTGTTTTCTGCGACTACGCTCAAATCGCTTTTAACTTATAAAAGTAGCGATTTTCGCTTCGCGTGCATTCGACGTTGCTCGCGTGCCGCGCAAACTTGCACGTTATGCACGCTCACGACTCGTTACGCTTGCTATGCAAGCTCACTTGTCGGCAAGCGTCTTCATCGTGGGGAACAAGAGCACATCACGAATGGCAGCGGAGTCAGTCAGCAGCATACACATACGGTCAATACCGAAGCCGATACCGCCTGTGGGGGGCATACCGATTTCTAATGCATTCATAAAGTCTTCATCGGTGGTGTTTGCTTCTTCGTCGCCCTGAGCCAACAGCTCTTCCTGAGCACGGAAACGTTCACGCTGGTCGATGGGGTCGTTAAGCTCAGAGTATGCATTTGCCATTTCCCAACCGTTCATGAAGAACTCAAAACGTTCAACATATTCCGGATCCTCCGGCTTTTTCTTTGTCAGCGGAGAAATCTCGATGGGGTGGTCCATAACAAAGGTAGGCTGAATTAAATGTTCTTCTGCAAATTCTTCAAAGAACAGGCAGAGAATATCGCCCTTCTTGTGACGGTCTTCATACTGAACATGATGTTCCTTTGCAACGGCACGGGCTTCTTCTAAGGTGTGAATCTGGTCAAAGTCAACACCGGCATATTTTTTAACAGCCTCTACCATGGTGATTCTTTCAAAGGGCTTGCCTAAATCCATTTCGATGCCGTTATAAACAATTTTAGTAGTGCCCAAAACTTCCTGTGCCACATGGCGATACAGGTTTTCAGTCAGGTCCATCATGCCGTGATAGTCTGTATATGCCTGATACAGCTCCATCAGGGTAAATTCCGGGTTATGACGGGTATCGAGGCCCTCGTTACGGAATACACGGCCAATTTCGTAAACCTTTTCAAGACCGCCAACGATTAAACGCTTTAAGTACAGCTCTAAGGAAATACGCAGCTTAAAGTCTTCACTTAAGGCGTTAAAATGGGTCTCGAAAGGACGGGCAGCCGCACCGCCGGCGTTAGCCACCAGCATGGGGGTTTCAACTTCTAAAAAGCCCTGACCGTTTAAGTAGCTACGAATACTTGCGATAATTTTAGAACGTTTAATAAAGGTGTCCTTAACCTCGGTGTTCATAATTAAGTCCACATACCGCTGACGGTAGCGAATATCCGTATCGGTTAAACCGTGGAATTTCTCCGGCAGGGGCTGGAGAGATTTAGAAAGCAGGGTATAGCTGTCTACCTTAACGGAAATTTCACCGGTTTTGGTAGTGAACACTTCGCCGGTTGCACCTAAAATATCACCAATATCTAATTTTTTAAAGGCATCGTATGCTTCGCCTAATAAATCCATCTTAACAAAAAGCTGAATTCTGCCGTCAATATCCTGCAGGTCGCAGAACATAACCTTACCCATGCCGCGTTTAGACATCAGTCTGCCGGCGACGGTAACCTTGTTACCCTCTAAAGCATCATAATTGCTTTTTACTTCGGCGGTGGTGTGGGTTCTGTCGAACTTAACCTCGCGGAACGGGTCACGGCCGGATTCCTGCAAATCTTTCAGTTTGTCACGGCGAACCTGTAAAATTTCATTTAAATCAGTTTCGTGTGTTTGCTGTTGCATATGAAAAACCTCCCGGGAAATTTATCTTTTTTTACAAATTTATATGCATCAGGATATATTATACTACAATTTGTCGGTTTTGTAAAACCTTATTTTAAAAAAATTTACAAATTGTGCTCAAACGGAGTAAAAACTATTGATTTTTTTGTATAAGATGATATAATTATACTGTATATCCTTTGATTTGTAA
>JAFQWH010000102.1 GCA_017407515.1 Clostridia bacterium
AACATCGTTATAAATCCCCATGCCCGGCGGGCAGTGATGCCAACCGGCAAAAGATTCGTCAAAACCCAGACCGGTGGCAGCATACAGCTTATCCCCCTGAATACGCTCATCGCCGACGCGTTCTCCGGCTTCGCCCCGAACGCTGTTTCCTTGATAGATAAAGTCATTTTCCAAAACGATTTTTAAGGTGTTTTCCCCCTGTTTTGCCGCAAGGGTTGCATTAAATTCAAAAGGAGAGAAAAAGCCTTCATGAATACCAACGCAATCACCGTTTATGTAGACCTTGGCAATATAATCCGCACCTTTAAAGCAGATATATACCTCTTTATCGGTAATATCTCCCAAGGTAAAAGTGGTCTCATAGGTCTTAAGACCGTAACCAATCGGCCCACCATAGTGGGGAATCGTAACGGTTTCTTTGCCGTCTAAAAGAAACTCCCGAATGTCTATCCGTTTATTATGAGCAAAAAACTTGGGAGCATAATTCTGCAAATAGCAATCATACTCTTTCCGTAATCTTGCCACTTCTGCATAAATTTCTTCTTTCGTTTCAGCTTTATCTTTAACGAAAAATGGCTCAGCTGTTGCCTTTTCTAAAACACACGCTTTTTTATCTATCGGAATCGGCTCAGGTCTTACAAGGTCAGCGTCGCTGGCGTGAATTTTTTGCTGTGCAATTTCAATGAAATTATCCACGGTCATCATCTCCCTTTTTTTTCTTTATCCTTTTTTTCAAATAACTTTACGTATGGTGCAAGCACACCCCGTTTGACTTGATGAGCTATATGAATCGGTGCAACTGCGATGGAGCCAAAAATGTATACACCGGGTATGAAAAAAGCACCGCATCTGCCGTTTCCAGGGCTACCTTTGCCACAGAAAAATCCTTTTTCAAGGCTTTAATCGTCTGTCCTGCACGAATAATTTCAAAGGTATGTTCCGGATATTTCCGTGCAAGATAATGCACGGTCTGAAGCGTAATACTGTATTTTCCTTTCGAACTTCCGTTATTGTTTACTACATATTATATACCATTATTCTCATTCTTTCAAACTGTATTTTACAAAAAAAGACGATTCTTCTGCCTTTTTGAAGAATCGTCTTTAATGTATGTATTACAGCAGCTTTTCCTGCTCTTTCTGAACATCAGGAAAAGCAGAAATCATTGGCTGTAACTCTTTACCTTTAAACTTTCTGTCAACATAGTTCCGTGTAATCTTAACAACCACGCCGGAAAGGGCAATAACACCAATTAAGTTCGGCACCATCATAAGAGCGTTAAAGGTGTCGGAAATATCCCAGGCTAAGGAAGAAGTTAACAGAGCACCACACATAATGGTCGCAAGATGAATGACTTTATAAAGTGTTTTTGTTTTTTCGCCGAATAAGTACTCCCAGGCCTTTGAACCGTAATGGTCCCAACCAAGAACGGTGGTAAAAGCAAACAGTAAAATTGCAATGGCAATAAACCGTTCACCCCAGATACCGAACACGCCGGAAAAAGCCTTTGCAACCATAGTTGCATCGCCGGCACCTTCCAGCAACAGTGCACCGGTATTAAGGTCAATTGCCCCGGAGGTTAAAACAACCAGTGCCGTCATGGTACAAACAATCATCGTATCGGCAAACACTTCAAAAATACCCCAAAGGCCCTGACGAACAGGTTCAACAACGTTGGAGTTAGAATGCACCATAACAGAAGAGCCAAGACCTGCCTCGTTAGAGAACACGCCACGTTTACAGCCCTGGGTTACAATGTCTTTTACAACAATACCACCAACACCGCCCAGTGCTGCAGGAACCGTAAAGGCATATTTAAAGATAGAAGCAAACGCCGCACCAACCATTTTAAAATTAACGCCAATAACAATCAATGAACCTGCAACAAACAAAACCACCATAACAGGCACAATTTTTTCGGCAAAATTGGCAATTCGCTTCAAGCCGCCCAAGATAATTAACGCCGCTAACACCAGAAGCACAACGCCAATAATAACATGATATACGGATACACCCTCATACAATACATTAGAAGAAAGAGACGGAATATTAAAAGCTGAAACCATATTTACAACAATTTTATTGATTTGCCCCATAGCACCGATACCAAAAGAGGCTAAAATACAGAAAACCGAGAATAAAATTGCAAGAATCTTACCGATATATTTAAAGCCCTTAACCTTTCCCAAACCGTCCTGCAGGTAATACATAGCACCGCCGGACCACTCGCCGTCTTTGTTCTTTCTGCGGTAGAAAATACCCAAAACATTTTCGGAATAGTTAGTCATCATACCAAAAAACGCCGCAATCCACATCCAGAAAACAGCACCGGGGCCGCCCCCAACAATGGCCGCTGCCACGCCGGCAATGTTGCCGACACCAACGGTTGCCGCAAGGGCGGTACAAAGAGCCTGGAACTGAGAAATTGACTTTCCCTTAACATGACCGGAAACGTCTTTTTTCAAAAGCTTACCCAAGGTTTCAGAGAACCAGTGCCCGATATGGGTAATCTGAAAAACACCGGTCAGAACCGTCATCAAAACACCTGTTGCAAGGAGCAGGTAGAGACCGTTCCCCCAAGCAAAGTTGTTGATGTCGTTGTTAAAATTTGTGAGCCACTTTAAAACGCTATCCATAGTTTCCTCCTGTTTTCCGCTAAATAAAGCAAAAAACGGAGTTTTTGTATACAAAAACTCCGCGTAAAATCAAAGTCGTTTAAGACCTTTACCTCCGTCCTTTTGCCTGAGAGATTAGCCCTATGGGCTTTACACCTTCGGCATCCTTTTGATTCTTCTAAAAGAACCGGACTTCTCCGGAGTGCTATCCGTCTGCAGTCATTGCAATTCTGCGCCTGAGAGTTTTGCTCCTTCGGCAAGGCATACGCCTTTCTCCTACACACTTCACTTAGCTCAAATATTAAATTATATACATTATATTATGGTTTTCTTCCTAAGTCAATACTTTATTGACTTTTTCTATAAAATATGATAAAATTTTCGTAAGTTTAACCTTGAAAGGAAGGATTATTATGTTTTGCAAAAATTGCGGATCTCCCTTAAACAATAATGAAGTTTTCTGTGGCAAATGCGGTACAAGAGTTTCTTCTGCAGAAAACAGTGTTGCTGAAGAAGTAAATACACAGCCTGTGCAGGAAAACGTAAGTACACCGGAAGAGGCTTTTGTGGTAGAAGCTGAAACCGTTAAAGCGTCAGAAGAAACTGTTGTTGTAGAACAGACTGTTTCTCCTGCGGTTTCCGAAGAACCCAAAGCAGCGGAATTACAAATGCCGGTTAATCAGCCGCTTTCGCCGGAGGAAGCAGCACCGGAAAAACCTGTTAAAAAGGGAAAAAAAGGTGCAAAATCTGTTTGGAAAAAAATCGGAATTTCTGTTGCCGGCGTTATTGTTGCATTAGGTGTTGCCATTGGTATTATGTTTGCTGTCAACCCAGCATACGCGATGAATTTCCTGGCAAAAACTTTTCTCTCTCCCGAACAATACATGGGGTATGTTATTAAGTCAAATGCTGAAGATTTAGCCGAAACTCTTTCAAGCGGTATTGCCTTATCAAAACAATATACTGCTGATGATATGAGTGCGGATGGTGTTTTTGAAGTAACACTTGGCGATGGTCTTGACGAACTTTTAAACGATGCCGGTGTATACGATACTGCTTCTTTTGACTGGATAAACTCTGCGGCCATTACATACTCTGCTGCTGCAAACAAAAGTGCCGGCAGTGCTGATATGACACTTAAGCTGAACAACGTAGATTTAGGAACTGTTAACTACGCGATTGACGTTGACAACCAAACGGTGTATTACAGCCTCCCCGAGTATAACCCCACAGCTCTTGCCATAGACATGGATCCCTACGGCTACACCAGTGCTGATTACAGCGAAATCGCTGCTGCTGCAGAAAAACTGATCGACATTCTGCCTGATGAAAAAGCAACCAAGAAGATGTTGGAAAACTACGCCGTTTGTATTGTAAAGGCTATTGACGACGTTGAAAAATCTTCTGAAAAAATCACTGCGGACGGTGTTTCCCAAAAAGTAACAAAGCTTTCCTTGGATATTGACGGCGAATTGATTTTAAAAGCTTCTGAAAACGTTTTAAACGAAGCAAAAGAAGATGAAAACATCAAAAAAATGATCGAAGAAACCGAAGATGTGACTGGGTTTACATTCGAAGACTTCCAGGATAACATCGACGAGTTACTGGACGACTTAGAAGACGCTGATCCTGACGATTTTGATGCAAAAGTATCTTTGGATTTATATGTAAATAACAAAGGTAAAATTGTTGGTTGCGGTCTGTCAGCCAGCGGCACAAAATTCACTCTGTACACAACGCAGGACGGCAAAAAGTTCGGCACTTTAGCAGAAATAAAAGCAAGCGGCACAAAACTTGCTTTAGAAGGTAGCTGTACCGAAGATAACAACAAACGTTCCGGTGAATACTTTGTAAAATACGACAGTTCTTCCATTGTTAATATTAAAATTGAAAATATTGACATGCCAAAACTGAACGAAGGTATTTTCAACGGTCAGTTCTCCATTAGTTTGACCGATAAAGCAAATTCATTACTGCGTTATGTGGACAACGGAAACATTTTAACAAAACTATCATTGACCGTTCAGTCTAACTCTGAGTCTGCAACAAAGCTGGATAGCAGAATCACTGTAAACTATGAAAACAAACCTTGTGTAGAACTGTATGCAACAGAAAATATTTCAAGTGGCAAACAGGTTTCCCTGCCCTCTAACTACATTACCTTTGACATCTACGATTCCGATGAGGCGTTTGCAACCTGGGCTGCCGGCTTTGACCTTTCCACTCTTACAGAAAAGCTTCGGTCAGCAGGACTCCCCGAAATGCTTGCCGGCGGTATGGAAGGTGCTCTTACCGGCTCTGAAACCGCAACTGCAACAGATAACGCAACAACGAACGCCATCAGCGTAACACCCTATTCTTACCGTTAAAAAGTTATATAGACAAAGAAAACTGAGACCTCTTGCAGGACTCAGTTTTCTTTAAAGAGGAAACAAAGATGATTATAGAACAGATTCAAAAACGATACAAAAAAAAGGTTATTTTAGAAACCGTTTCTTTTGAGGCTGAAAGCGGTCAATGTATCGGGCTTTTAGGCAGCAACGGTAGCGGTAAATCTACGCTTTTAAGCATTTTAGCCGGCATTATTAAAGCTGATAACGGAAAGTTTTTGTATGACGGTACAGACCTTTTACAAAACAACAAACTGCGGTCAGAGCTTGTAGGCTATGTACCTCAAAGTGCTCCGTTGTTAGAAGAACTCAATGCTAAAGACAACCTGAAGCTTTGGTACAGTCCCGAGGACATGGAACAAGAATTATCATCGGGCGTTTTAGGTATGCTGGGGATTCCTGAGTTCATTAAAACGCCGGTGTATAAAATGTCCGGCGGTATGAAGAAACGGTTATCTATCGGTTGTGCCGTTGCTCATAAACCGAAAATCTTATTGCTTGATGAACCCTCCTCTGCTTTGGATTTAATCTGTAAAGAACGCATCGCTGTTTACCTGCAGGAGTTTAAAGCAAAGGGCGGTATAATTCTGCTTGCAACCCACGATTTACAGGAGCTTCCCCTTTGCGATCAACTCTACATTCTAAAAAACGGTACATTAGAGCCCTTTGCATACAACGGAGACGTTCACAAATTGGTAGGTAGGTTATAAACATGAAGAAAAAATACTTTACCCTACAATTAAAAAGTGTTTTTAAAGTGTATCCCATGATTCTGTTAATAACCCTGATCACAATCTTAGCTATCATCATGGCTTGCTTCTTTGTAACGGGACAAAAAAATGAAAAAGAAGAAAAACAGGAAATTTCCATAGGTGTTGTTGGTGATCTGGAAGATACATACTTAAAAATCGGATTATATGCTTTGCAAAACTTTGACAGTTCAAGATTCTATATCAATTTTACAAATTATACCGAAGAAGAAGCCGTAAAAGCTCTGAAAGACAGAAACATAAGCGGCTATGTGTTTATTCCCAAAAACTACATTAACAGCATTTTGTACGGAAGAAATAAACAAGCCAAATATGTGACTTTAAACGCTCCGGAAGGCTTCGGGACGATTGTCTCCACCGAAGTGGCCGAAACAGTCTCACATATCGTTACCGAATCACAAAAAGGCATGTACTGTATGCAGGACCTTGCCCAGGACTACAACAACACAGAGACAGATAAAAATATTGATAAGCTCATGATGTCATACATGAATATGATTCTCGGCAGAAACGAAATGTATGAAATTAAAACGTTAGGCATTAAAGACTC
>JAFQWH010000103.1 GCA_017407515.1 Clostridia bacterium
AATTTGTTTCTTTAAGTACAGATTCACAATCGTCTCAAGGACTTTGTTTTTATTCTTTGAAAATCTTGTGAAGTTTCCAATAGAGTCCATATCCTCGTGCTCATCGTATGCAAGCGGAACAATATCATCTTCAGACTTTATATCCCAAAGGTCTTGGTCGCTGATACGGATAAGCTCTGCTCCTGAAACCTTAAGTCTTTTTGAAAAACCGACAATTTGTTTTTCAAGGCCCTTTAAGTTAAAATCATCCATTGTCTCTTTGCATTTTTCACAGGGAACACCATTAATAAGCATAACTCCAAACATCATTGCTCTTTTAAACACATTAACTGTTCCAATGGGAACCACATACAAATCCTTCACCAGATTATACAGTGCATCGACTGCAAGATAATCTGATTTACCTGCGATAAGTCCTCTTGTTTTAAGTCTTGCAAGGGTCTGCTCAAAAGACACATCACCATAGAGTCCGTACTTTTTCATCCGTCTGTCAAACTCTGCCTTAAGGGAATCCTTGTTTAAAATGTTCCAGTGCAGGCTTGTCCATAAAATAAATTCTGCTTTTGTGAGTGCCTTTGTTTCACCATCAGCCTCTACTAGCGGTTCATTGTTTCTTACTACCAATTTTCCTTTTGTTAAAAAATATTCAACCATTTTTAATTCCTCCAAATTTCATTTTAGATAAAATAAAAAAACACAATCAAGGTTGATTGTGTTTTAAACGATTTTGATTAAAATTAAAAGCTATTTAAAATAATACAGAAAATTATAAATCAAAAAAGAAAGCCCATAAATACGGCGGATTCGCAACCATTCTATACCAGTATCCTAAAAAGTATATTTACATAAATCTCTCCTTCTCCGCCACAAAAAAATCAACCGGAAAACCGGTTGATTTTTTTTGTTAACTAATTTGAACGCCGTTGGAAAGAAACACAATTCTCAACTGCTCTTTTACTTCCTGAGAAACCGAAGGACATTCTTTTATGATATCATAGCCTTGTGCCTGCCTCATCATATCACTTGCATGCTGAGATCTGAAATACAAGTTAAAAAGCAGGGCAAAAATGTTATGCACTTTTTTAAATGCTTCTATATAATAAAGTACGCTTTGGTCGTTGGGGTTTGCAATCATTGCACCATATAATTGCTTTTCCTTATACTTATTGTTAATTGTCGAGAATATAACATAAAAAGCAAAAACGAACCAGGCCCACACTAAAAGTTTCATTATAAAACCTTCTTTCTTTTCATAACGCAAATTAAAGAATCAACTATCCGTTTGTGTGTTTAATTATATCATTGTATTCTCTGATTGTCAATGTGCTACCTTATTACGGTTTGAACACTTGATTTATCACCGAAAATATGATAAAATAGCATATTAAGTACTACAAAATAAGGAACGTGTTTAAGATGCAAAGTTTACAACTCTCTTTTAACGCTGTGGCCCCGATTTTCATTCTGCTGGCATTGGGCTATATCGTTAAAAACTTGAAAATGGCCGACAAAAAAACCTTTGACAGTATGAACAAATTGGTGTTCACTATCTTTTTGCCGGTTCTTCTGTTTTACAACATTTACAAAACAGAAAATCTGTCGGTTTTCGATACAAAGATAATAGGCTTTATTCTGATTGCTGTTCTCTGCATTTATGCTTTGGCTTATCCGGTTATTTTGCTATTTTCAAAAGATGACCGCAAACGCGGTGTACTGTTACAAGCTGTCTTTCGGTCTAATTACGCCATTTTAGGCGTTCCGCTGGTTAGCTATATCTGTCAGGGAACCGAAACCGGTTTATCCTCATTAATGGTGGCAATCGTTGTACCTGTATTTAATGTTCTGGCCGTTATCACCTTGGAAAAATTTCGTGGCGGTCGGGCAAATATTGGGAAAATGCTCCTGGGGATTATCAAAAATCCCCTTATCGTCGGTTGCGCATTTGGTATGTTCTTTTTATTAACTGGCATTAAATTGCCCGCTGTGATTGAGAAATCCGTTAAGGATATCAGTGGTGTTGCCAGCCCCTTGTCCATCTTTGTTTTAGGTGCCAGCTTCACCTTTTCCAGTATGAAGGGATATGTTCGTGAAATAGTTTTTTCTGTGAGCCTTCGTTTGGTTATTGTGCCGTTATTAGCCGTAACTGCCGCTATTTTCTTAGGCTTCAGAGGGGAAAGCCTGGCTTGTCTTTTAATTGTCTTCGGCACACCAGTTGCCATTTCTTCCTTTGCGATGACGCAGCAGATGGGAGGAGACGATACTTTGGCTGGGCATTTAGTGGTTATGACTTCTGCACTTTGCCTTTTCACTCTGTTTATCTGGATTTTCGCTTTGAGCCATTTGGGTTTTTTCTAAGGCCTTTAGTTGACAAAAAAGAGCAGCTATGATACAATATCCTTATTCAGGCGGGAATGGCTCAACGGTAGAGCGTCACCTTCCCAAGGTGAACGTTGCGAGTTCGAATCTCGTTTCCCGCTCCAAAAAACCGTACACTTTCGTGTACGGTTTTTTCTTTTTCTCGAAGATTTTTATTCTTTTTCTAAAAAATAAGTAGCTTCCATATCGGCCATATGTAAAGCAAATCCTAAGGGATACAGTTCAAAACTCTTGCCCACATTCCGCTTGTTTTCATCCTCGGCAAAACCCATATGATAGCGGATGGCAAAGGCTTCCTCTCTCGTCAGACGCATAAAACCGGTGATGATATACACTGATTTTTCACCATGACCGTAAGGCAGGTTATCTTCAAATTCATAATAGGGCACCTGAATCCAGCGACCATCCTTATCCTTCACATTTCTGGTACTTTCGTGATAGCAGTTTATCTTGCAAACGTCGTGGAGCAAGGACACGATGGCAACAGTTTCTTCGTCCGCCGCAAGACCATATAAATCCTGCACTCTCTCGCGCTCTAAATAGGCCTTTAAACATTCATACACATTCAAGCTGTGCTCCACTAACCCACCGGCATAAGAACCGTGAAAACGAGTGCTGGCCGGTGCCGTGAAAAAGTCGCTCCCGGCAGAGCAAAGATAATCCAGTAGCTTATCGGCTCCCTCACGGTGAATCTTTTGTTTATAAATCTCAATAAATTCTTCTTTAGCGTTCATTGTCGCGTCCCCTTTCCTGTGCTCGTTTACGCGGTGCCTGAATCACATAAGCCGCCGACAGCAGCCAGTTGTCTGGCAAAAATTTCGCCAAAACCCGGCCGATTTTAAAAATCACTCCGGGCACAATGACTCTTTGACCACAAAACAGTTTTTTTAAAGCATAACGGGCAACGGTTTCACTTTTTAAACCAACAGATGCAAAATCCACACCGGCCACCGCTTCAAACTCCGTTTGTACCGGACCGGGGCACAGAGCTGAAACTACGACCTTACTTTTTCTTTTTTTCAGCCCCTTCGCCACAGAACGGCTCAGATTTAAAATGTATGCCTTTGTGGCATAATAGCCGTCCAGCAGAGGTCCGCCGGGCATAAATCCGGCGGCGGAGGCAACATTTAAAATATAGCCTGAATCACGCTCCACAAAATCCTTAAGGTACAGCTTCATCAGAATGTGCATAGCACGTGCATTCACATGAAGCATATTGATTTCCTGCTGTAAATCCGTCTCTAAAAAATCACCAAACACACCAAAACCGGCATTATTAATCAGTACATCAATATTCTTTGCCTGCTCATAAAGGGCATAGCAGGAGGCTTCATCGCACAAATCAAAAGGCAGAATCTCTACGTCTCCGGAGAGCTCGTTTTTCAGTTCTTCCAACCGTTCTTTCCGCCGGGCCACCAACACAAGATCATAGCCCTTTTCCGATAAAATCCGTGCCATATCCCGACCGATGCCGGAACTGGCACCCGTGATTAACGCTCGCATCTGTTTACCTCCTCAGAACTCAATCTCTACCGCTTCTCCTTTTGTCAGCGATGCCTGAACATCTAAAATCCGCTGATTTTTACTGCCGCGGAACGGCAAGGTTAAATCCCGTTGCGAGAGCACAAAGGGACCGTCAATTAAGTAGGCAGCTCGTTGCAACAGCGCTATTTTTTCCGGATTATTTTCCTGTAGCAGTTTTTCGAAGGTGTAACCGGTATATACAATTAAGTTCAGTTTTTCATTCCTCACCCCATCCCACACAGCGCACAGCTCTTTTGCCTGACAAAAGGGCTCGCCACCGGAAAAGGTAAGGCCGGATATCAACTTTTGCTCTTTTATGTCCTTGATAAGCGTTTCGATTTCATATGTTTTGCCACCCGAAAAATCATGGGTGCCGGGATTATGACATCCCGGACACCCATGAGGGCAGCCCTGTACAAATACCGTGTACCGAAGTCCCGGTCCGTCCACAATGGATTCCCGAGCGATACCCGCTAATTGAATGTTCATTCGTTCAACCTTCTTTACAGGGTGTAATATGCAGTTTAGAGTGTTTCCATGTTGCCGCCGGTGTGTTTTACGCGGTCTTCAACCTCGGCACGTTTTGCGTTGTTGAAGCGATCCAGCGTACCTACCAAGTAACCGGTGATACGACGGATACGTTCAAAACCGATATCGCCTTCGTCCTCGTGACGACCACACTTAGGACACTCATTATCAATAATACCGTTGTAACCGCAGATGGGGTCACGGTCAATAGGATGGTTGATGGAACCATAACCAATACCTGCTTCCTTCATAGCACGGATGATGCTGATGAACGCATCCAGGTTCTTGGAAGGATCACCGTCAACCTCAACATAGCTGATGTGACCGGCATTGGTAAATGCATGGTAAGGTGCTTCCAACTTGATTTTTTCCTGTGCGGTAATGGGGAAATAAACAGGCACATGGAAGGAGTTGGTGTAATATTCACGATCGGTAATACCCGGTCTTTCACCGTATTTAGCTTTATCAATTTTGATAAATCTGCCGGAAAGACCTTCAGCAGGCGTAGCCAGACAGGTAAAGTTCAAACCGTATTTGCGGCAAGCCAGGTCTGTCTTATTACGGATGAACTGAACAATTTTCAGACCCAGTTCCTGTGCTTCTTTACTTTCACCGTGATGCTGACCGATTAACGCCTTCAAGCATTCTGCCAAGCCAATGAAGCCAACTGAGAGAGAACCGTGTTTGATAACCTCACGGATTTCATCATCGGGACCCAATTTTTCAGAATCCAGCCAGATGCCCTGTCCCATTAAGAAGGGGAAGTTCTTCACTTTCTTAGAAGCCTGGATTTCAAAGCGCTCTAACAGCTGTTCAATAACCATATCCACACGATCATCTAAAGCATTAAAGAACTTATTCACATCACCATCTGCCTCAATACCCAAACGGGGCAGGTTAATAGAGGTGAAGCTTAAGTTACCACGGGATGTAACGATTTCTCTTGTCTTATCATATTCGTTGGCAACCACACGGGTACGGCAACCCATGTAAGCAACTTCTGTGTGGGGATTGCCTTCTTTATAATACATCAGATTGAAGGGCGCATCAATAAAGGAGAAATTGGGGAACAAACGCTTAGCCGAAACACGGCAAGCCAGCTGGAACAAATCGTAGTTCACATCTGTTTCGTTGTAGTTAACGCCATCCTTAACCTTGAAAATATGAATAGGGAAAATAGGTGTTTCGCCATTACCCAAACCAGCTTCGTGAGCCAGCAGCAGGTTCTTCATAACCATACGGCCTTCGCTGGAGGTATCAGTACCGTAGTTAATGGAGCTGAAGGGAATCTGTGCACCGGCACGGGAGTGCATGGTATTTAAGTTATGAATAAAGGCTTCCATTGCCTGGAAGGTTTCACGGTCGGTTTCTTTTACCGCCTTATCCTTGGTAAATGCGTGTACCTTTTCAACCACATCAGCCGGCAGCATTGTTTCTAAAATAGCCTTTTCTGCTTCGTGGTAGCCGTTGTTGTCATCGAGCACGGGTACTAAGCCTTTTTCTTCTTTAATGGAAGCCACAATTTCCTTGGCTTTTTCATCTGCATCTGCAATGCCGCCTAACAGTTCTAAGGCTTTAGCCAGATTTTCTCTGTATTTGCGCACATAGCTCTTTTTAACGCCACCTGCCATAGCATAATCAAAATTCGGAATACTCTGGCCACCATGCTGGTCGTTCTGATTAGACTGAATAGCAATACAAGCAAGTGATGAATAGCTGGCAATGCTCTGGGGTTCTCTTAAAAAACCATGACCGGTAGAAAAGCCACCTGCAAACAGCTTTTCAATATCAATCTGACAGCAGGTTGTGGTTAACGTTAAAAAGTCCAGATCGTGAATATGGATATCACCATTGTCGTGTGCAGCAGAATGCTTGGGATTTAACACCAGCATTTTATTGAACTGCTTAGCACCTTCAGAACCATATTTCAGCATGGTACCCATAGCGGTGTCACCATCGATATTAGCATTTTCACGCTTAATATCGTTATCTTTTGCATCTTTAAAGGTTAAACCTTCGTAAATCTGCATCAATCTGGTGTTCATTTCACGAGAACGGTTTCTGTCAGCGCGGTACAGAATGTAACGCTTAGCTGCTTCGGTGAAACCATTTTCAATGAGCACCTGCTCTGCAGCATCCTGAATCTGTTCTACACTGGGCGAACCGGTAAGACCCTGCTTCTCCAGATGGTCAACCACCTGTGCAGTCAAACGGAGAGCTGCTACATAATCGTCACTGCCACTGGCCTTAATGGCTGCAAACAGAGCATCAGTAATTTTTACGGCATTAAATGGAACAACGCGGCCGTCGCGCTTTACAATACTTTCAAACATTTTCAAATCCCTTTCCTTTCTGTAACTTTTCTATTCATCGTCGTTAATAAAGTCTATATGTAGTATGGCTGTTATCCTGCTTTGGATAACGAACTGCAAAATGAAAAGACTCCACCAAAAGCCGGCTTTTACCAGCTGGTGAAGTCTATTATATCACAAACTAAATATTGTGTCAATATGTTGTGTTAAAAAATTTTATACCCAATATATTGTGTATCAATCAATTGAGTATTTTTCCAGCAAAGACTCCTTCAAATCCCACAGTTTAGGGGATAAATCCACATAATAGCGGTGCGGATTTTCAAAACGTTTTACCTCTTCCCACAGTTTTTCGACCTGCTGGGCACAATATGTTTTAATTTCGTGCACATTGGGGCTTTCATATACGCACTTGCCCTTATCAAATATTTTGATCAACAGTTTCTTTGATGTGAAGTTGTTGATTCTCTTCCGCTTCCAAGTATGCTCAGGATCAAACAGTTCATAGGGCTTAGTGTCATCAATCTCCTCGTCAAACAAGGTTAAAACATCCGCTATCGCCTCCCCTGTTTCATTGGAATATAAACGGTGCACCTGCTTGAAGCCGGGGTTGGTGATTTTGGCTGTGTTTTCACTGATTTTAATTTTAGGAATAATCTCTCCGTCCTTTTCTACCGCCGCCAGCTTGTACACACCACCAAACACCGGTTCAGAACGAGAGGTTATGAGACGCTCGCCTACGCCGTACATATCAATCTGTGCGCCCTGCATCAGAGTGTCGCGGATAATGTATTCATCCAGAGAGTTAGAAGCTGTAATGGTACAATCAGAAAAACCGGCATCATCCAGCATTTTTCTCGCCTTTTTAGATAAGTAGGTAATATCACCGCTATCAATGCGGATGCCCTTGGGGCGAAATCCCTTCGGCACAATGACTTCATTAAATACACGGATAGCATTGGGAATACCGGACTTTAACACATTATAAGTATCCACCAGCAAAATACAATTTTGGGGATAAATCTCTGCATAGGAACGAAAGGCTTCATATTCAGAGTCAAAAAGCTGTACCCAGCTATGGGCCATAGTTCCCAGCGCCGGAATACCATAGTTTCTGTCTGAAATAGCACAGGCTGTTCCGCCGCATCCGGCAATGTAGGCCGCTCTTGCACCAAAAATTGCACCATGATAGCCCTGAGCACGGCGAGAACCGAATTCCATAACATTCCGGCCATCTGCCGCACGGACAATACGGTTAGCTTTGGTGGCAATCAGCGACTGATGATTGATGGTCAGAAGAAGCATCGTTTCAATAAATTGCGCTTCAATAATAGGGCCTCGCACGGTGACAATGGGTTCCATAGGGAAAATGGGCGTACCCTCCGGAATACTCCAGACATCGCAGGAGAACTCAAAGTTTTTGAGGTAATTCAAAAAACCTTCGTCAAAAATACCTTTGCTGCGAAGATATGCAATGTCTTCATCATCAAACTTTAAGTTTTTAATATATTCAATCAACTGTTCCAGACCAACCATAATGGCAAAGCCACCGTCATCAGGAACCTTGCGGAAGAACATATCAAAATAAGCAATTCTATTTTCAAAACCTTCTACAAAATAACCATTGGCCATTGTAAACTCATAGAAATCCACCAACATGGTTAAATTCAGTTTTTCTAACATAAGCTCATTCCTTTCGAATAAAACCGGAGTATTATATACTATTATACGACAACCCTAAAGGATATTCAACAAAAAAACAAAAAAATTTTTACAAAAATCTTTTTCTTTTTTACTTTTTATGATATAATAAACACAAATATTTGTTCGAAAGCCTAAACGGCTTTCGTTCCAATGTGTTTATTGTATCGGTGTGTAGCAAGCCGATTGGCGGCTTGCATGTATGATATAATAAACACAAATATTTGTTCGAAAGCCTAAACGGCTTTCGTTCCAATGTGTTTATTGTATCGGTGTGTAGCAAGCCGATTGGCGGCTTGCATGTATGATATACTGTTACATATATTATATCCTTTAAGGAGAAATTCACTTGAATTATCGCAAGCAGATTATTCTCGCCCCTATGGCCGGCGTGACAGATTTGCCTTTTCGGCTCATCTGCAAAGCCTTTGGCGCTGATCTGACCGTTTCTGAAATGATCAGCTCTAAGGGGATTGAATATAAAGATAAAAAAACAAATAAGCTGTTGGAAACTCATCCGGATGAGTCCCCGCTTATTGTTCAGATTTTTGGCAACGAACCGGAGATTATGGCCCGCTCTGCACAATATGTGGAAGAACAGGGCGCCAAGGCCATTGATATTAATATGGGTTGCCCCACTCCTAAAATTGTTTCTAACGGCGATGGCGCTGCGTTAGGGCGCGATATAAAAAAAGCCGAAGCCGTTGTCCGTTCTGTTGTCAATGCCGTTTCTGTGCCCGTCAGCGTGAAATTCCGCACCGGCTGGGATAATAAGACCATTAACTGCGTGGAACTTGCCAAAGCTGTAGAAGCAGCAGGTGCTGCCGCTGTAACACTTCACGGCCGTACCCGGGAGCAGCAATACAGCGGAAAAGCGAATTGGCAGGCCATTAAGGCCGTTAAACAAGCCGTTTCTATTCCTGTAATCGGAAATGGGGACATTACCTGCCCCGAAGATGTTCGTGCCATGTACGAAGAAACAGGTTGCGACAGCGTGATGATTGGCCGTGGGGTTTTAGGAAACCCTTTCTTGTTCCGTCAGATTCAGGAGTATTTAGAAATCGGTTCATATGCTGAACCGTCAACCAGGGATAAGCAGGAAACCATTTTCCGCCACTTAGACCTTTTGGTGCAATATAAAGGGGAGCATTTGGGAATATTGGAAGCCAGAAAACACATCGCCTGGTACTTAAAAGGTATTCCCCACTCTGCCGCTGCTAAAGCAAAAGCTTTCAGCACATCAACACTCTCGGATATGAAAGATGTTGTGTGTGAAATATTTAAATAATTTAATAAGGAGAGAAACAGATGTTTAAGGAATTTAAGGAGTTTGCTATCAAAGGCAACGTCATTGACATGGCTGTCGGTGTTATCATCGGTGGTGCGTTTGGTAAAATCGTCACTTCCGTGGTAAATGATCTGATTATGCCGTTCTTCGGCTTTTTAACAGCCGGTATGGATTTTAAGACTTTAAAATGGGTGTTAAGTCCTGCTGCTTTAGATGAAGCCGGTAAGGTTATTAAGCCGGAAGCCGCCATTTTATATGGTAACTTTATACAGAATGTGATTGACTTTTTAATCATTGCCTTCTCCATTTTTCTGTTTATCAAACTGATCAACAAGGCAAAAGACATTGCAAAGAAAAAAGAAGAAATTGTAGAAGAAGCCGCTCCCGAAGAACCCAAGGCTCCCACTCAGGAAGAACTGCTGACTGAAATCCGTGATTTATTAAAACAAAAAGGCGAAGCAGCTGAATAACATAACTACATATGATTAAAAGGTCTGTGGCAATGCCACAGACCTTTTAATATGCAAAAAAGACCGCTTGAAACATTTCAAGCGGTCTTTGCTTAACTTACGTTAATTCTTAGCCTAATTCAGCGAAGTACTTAATGGTTCTTACCATCTGGCTGGTGTAAGAATTCTCATTGTCATACCAGGAAACAACCTGAACCTGAGAATAACCATTATCCATATTGGTAACCATTGTCTGAGTAGCATCAAAGATGGAACCAAACTTGCTGCCTACGATATCGGAAGAAACGATTTCGTCTTCATTGTAAGCGAAGGATTCATTAGCAGCAGCCTTCATAGCAGCGTTGATGCCTTCAACAGTAGCCTGACCCTTAACAACTGCAACCAGAATTGTGGTGGAGCCGGTGGGGGTAGGAACACGCTGAGCGGAGCCGATGAGCTTGCCGTTCAGTTCGGGGATAACCAGACCGATTGCTTTAGCAGCACCGGTGGAGTTAGGAACGATGTTAACAGCACCTGCTCTGGATCTTCTCAGGTCACCCTTTCTCTGAGGACCGTCTAAGATCATCTGGTCGCCGGTGTAAGCGTGAATGGTGGACATGATACCGCTTTCAACGGGCATGTAGTCATTCAGAGCCTTAGCCATGGGAGCTAAGCAGTTTGTTGTACAAGAAGCAGCGGAAATAACCTTGTCTTCTTTTGTCAGAATATTGTGGTTAACGTTGTAAACAACGGTGGGCAGGTCGTTACCAGCGGGAGCTGAAATAACAACTTTCTTAGCACCTGCAGTCAGGTGAGCAGAAGCCTTTTCCTTAGAGGTGTAGAAACCGGTACATTCTAAAACAACGTCAACGTCCAGTTCGCCCCAGGGAATGTTTACAGCGTCTTTCTCTGCATAAATTTTGATTGTCTTACCATCAACAGTGATGGAATCGTCGCTAGCGGAAACGGTGTCAGCCAGAGCGTATTTACCCTGAGCGGAGTCATATTTCAGAAGATGAGCCAGCATTTTGGGGCTGGTTAAATCGTTGATTGCAACAACCTCATATCCTTCTGCACCGAACATCTGTCTAAAAGCCAGACGACCGATACGACCAAAACCGTTGATACCTACTTTTACTGCCATAGTATATAACCTCCTAAAAATATTGTTAATAAATTATCATATACATTTTACAATATTGTAACAAAATATGCAAGCATTATTTTCATTTTTTTTAAAAAATTCATTTTTTGTATACAATTTAGTGTTTTTTGACTTTTTTAAAGGAATTTTAGTCCATTTTTACTCCTTCGGCGGCGTATAATTTTTTAGAACTTCTGCTTTTTTAATGACCGGTTTAACAATCAAGTCTTCAAGTGCTAAACCACGGGTGGGCATTGCAGCGATTTCGTCCACAATGTCCATACCCTCCACCACTTTCCCAAAGGCAGCATAGCTGCCGTCTAAACTGGGAACAGCCTGGGTCATAATGAAAAACTGACCGCTGGCAGAATCGGGGTCATTCGTGCGAGCTAAGGAAACAACCCCACGTTCATGCTTTAAGTTGTTCTCGTATCCGTTCGCTTCAAATTCACCCACAACAGTTTTACCGGAACCACCAACGCCAAAGCCGTCTGAAGAGCCGCCCTGAATTAACACGCCTGCGTTACGGTGAAACACCTTACCGTCATAGTAGCCGGATTTAACGCAGGACAGAAAGTGTTTCACGCTTTCAGGGGCAACCTCGGGATAGAGCTCAATAATAATATCCCCCTGCTCCAGGCTGAGTTTCACATATTTCTGCTTTGCTGCAGACATATTGCCGCAACCTGATAAAACACCAACGCACAACAGAATCACTGCGAGTAATAATAAAACTGTTCTTTTCATAACTGTCTCCTTTTAATCTTCTATAACTAAATTTTCACGGAATAAAGCTTCCGCTTGTTTCATATAGGCAAGAGCCGTATCGCCATTTTCTGTGGCTACTGCGTTAAATAGGCAATCCAACAAACAAATCGGTGCAACTGCCGTATTTTTAATGCCGCTGGCATCAACATAGCAAGGAAGCAGAACCGTGACTTTGTCTTGCACAGCGTCAACCGGTGCCGAGGTAATCAGAATCACGGGGACACCTTGCTGTTTTAAAATCTCTAAAATTTGCAGGCTTTGCCGTGTGTAACGGTGAAACAAAAACACAAGACAAACATCTTCTTTTGTCAAGCTGAGAAGGGATTCCAGTTCTCCATTATAACCGGCGTTTAAAATGCTGACGTTTTCACGCACCGTTAAAAGCCTTGTGTAAGCATAATGTGCCAAGGCAAAGGATTCTCGCATGCCAAAGGTAAAAACCCGTTTAGCCCTTTGCAGGCGAGTCACCGCATCATGAACCCGTTCATAAGGCAGTTCCCGAAAGGTTTTTTCAATGCAGTTAACATTTTGCTCCACCGTTCGGGTTAAAAGCTCGTTAGAAAAACGCTCCGTTCTGGCTCTTTGAAATTTTTCCGGCAATCCCGGCCGCTCCTTGAAATCGGCACGAACCTGTTCCTGAAAACTCTTATAGCCGGGAAACCCAAGGCGGCGGCAAAACCGAATGACAGAAGTTGTGCTGGTGCCGATTTTTTCGGCAACTACATCTAAGGTATCAAACGCGAAATCGTTCAAATTGCCCAGGCAATAGGTTGCTACCCGATATTCCGATTTTGTCATGTCCTTAAGGCTGTCCTTAATTGTTTTAACAACGCTCAACCTATCTCCTCCCATCACTATCCATACACGTTAATTATACATGATTTTGACTTATAAATCAATTAAAATGTAGGAAACACTACAAAAATTTAAAAAGGCTTTTTGCCACCCTTGACTTTATCCGGCGGCTTTGATATAATACTCAACAAGTATAAAAATATACATTTTTATTTATTTTTGTATTAAATTATACAAAAGAAAGGAAAATTACCATGGGTAAAAAGACTGAATTTCTCTATTTAAGTGAAGAAGACATTATAAAAGCCGGTGCTCTGGACTATGCCCGTTGCATTGATGTTGAAGAAGAAATTTTTGCACTTTTAAGCAAGGGCGATTATGTTATGGGTGGCGACAAGCAAAACTCCCACGGCATCTATATTAAATTCCCGAAGGAAAGCCCCTTCCCCAACATGCCGCTAGACGCACCTGACCGCCGCTTTATGGCGATGCCGGCATACGTTGGCGGTCGTTTTAACGTTGCAGGTCAGAAATGGTACGGTTCAAACATTATTAACCCTCAGCGTGGTCTGCCCCGCTCTATCTTAATGGTTATGTTAAATGATGTTGACACCTGCGAGCCTCTGTGCCTTATGTCCGGTAACCTGATCAGCTCCGTTCGCACGGGTTGCGTGCCCGGTGTTGCAACACGTCACTTGGCTAAAAAGAGTGCCGAAGTCTGCACCTGCATTGGTGCCGGTCCGGTGAGCATGGCCTGCTTTGACGCCATTGCACTTGAAGCCAAAAATTTAAAAGAAATCGTTGTTTTTGATATTGTAAAAGAAAAGGCAGAAGTTTTTGCAAAAGAAGCTGCTGAAAAATACGGCATCTCCGGCCGTGCGGCAGACAGTTTGGAAGAAGCTGTCCGTGCGGCAGATATTATCAGCGTTGCCGCTTCCTCTGTTAAGCCTGTTAACATTGAAAATAATTGGTTAAAACCCGGTTCGCTTATTATGTTTACCGGTCGTTGCAACATTGATGAAGCATACTTTAGCTCTGCAAAAATCATTTGGGACAATGCAAAAATGCACGATGTGTATTTTGATGACCATATGGCACTCCCTGAGGAACAGCGTTTTATCAACGGCATCGGCGTGCAGATTTATCGTATGTGCTTTGAGGGCAAGCTGCCCCCCGTCATCGAGCAAACAAGTTTGGGCGATGTTGTCTGTGGCACGAAAGAGGGCCGCAAGAACGATGAAGAACGCATCTGCTTTGTAACCGGCGGTATGCCTGTTTGGGATGTGGGCTGGGGCTATGAGCTTTACGAAAATGCAAAGAAATTAGGGCTGGGACAAACTCTCAAGCTTTGGGATGACCCCTACCTTTGCTAATTATATATAAAAAGAGGCTGTGATAACCCATCACAGCCTCTTTTTATGCTAACTAACAACTCGGTTTTGTAATTGCCACAAGGTCTTCACCGAATAGGTTTTCCATCTCTAAAGCTTCCGGCTTCTTTGTAAAAATTCCAAAACAGGTGGCTCCGCTGCCGCTCATCATGGCATGGTTTGCACCTGCCGTTTTTAATTTATGAAGCAGCGATGCAATAGCAGGACAATGGTCTATCGCCACCGTCTCCATAACGTTTTTCATATCGACCATCGCCGCCGTGAAATTCCCTTGGGACAGATTCTCAATCAGCCGCCTTGTGTTGCCGCCCTTAGGAGGATTCTCCCCATCTAAGGCTTCATAGATCACCTTAGTGCTAACCTTAACGCCAGGGTTAACCAACACAATATAGCAGTCTGAAAGTCCGGTAACCGGAGTAATAATTTCCCCGATGCCCTCGCAGAGTGCCGGTTTTCCGTAGAGGCAAAAGGGCACGTCGGCTCCCAAGGTAACACCGAGCTCTGCTAATTGCTCAAAGGAAAGATGTAAGCCGCACAAGCGGTTTATTAAATGCATCACAGCCGCCGCATTGGTACTGCCACCGGCAAGACCTGCCGCCACGGGGATTTTTTTGTTTAAACAAATGTCAAATCCGCCGGAGAGCTGAAAGGTTTCCTGCATCAGTTTGGCACTGCGATAGGCAATGTTTTCCTCATGCACGGGTAAACCGGGCACATTGGTGGTAAGGGTTATACCGGGCTCTTTATTCCACCTTATGGTAACCTCGTCACCAAAATCAACCGTCTGCATAAGGCTTTCAATATTATGATAGCCGTCCTGTCGCTTATCTAAAACGTTTAAAGACAGATTGATTTTCGCTTTGGCGAGCATTGTCATTTCTTTCATAGAGTTGCCTCACTTCACATACTCAAATTCCAGTTCACCAATACGAACAGTTTCGCCTTCTGAGATGCCAGCTTTTTCCAGCTCATCAATAATACCGGAATCCCGCAGAGACCGCTGGAAAAACTGGAGGGATTCGTAATCGGAAAAGTTGGTATGAGCCACAATATAGTCGGCACGACCGCCCTCAACGCAGTAAACATCTCCATCACGGTAAACGGTAATGGTATCATCAAATTCCTCTGTTTCAACCACGTCTTCGTAAACCGTTTGCTCCGGCACAGGAATCTCCTGGAGGCAGCCGTAAACAAACGCCATCAGCTCACGAGTACCCTTATGAGCCACTGCGGAAATTTCAAACAGCAACAACCCCCGTTTTTCGATTTCTTTTTTAAAGTTTTCATAGGCTTCGGGGTTTGTGATAATATCGGTTTTATTAGCAACAACAATCTGGGGTTTTTCCGCAAGCTCAGGGTTATAAAGCCGCATTTCCTCGCAGATGGTGTCAAAATCCTCTAAGGGGTCTCTGCCCTCAATCCCGGAAACGTCTACAAGATGCAGAAGCAGCCTTGTCCGTTCAATATGCTTTAAAAAGTCATGCCCCAGGCCAACACCCTGGCTGGCACCTTCAATAATACCCGGAATATCTGCCATAACAAAGCTTTTGGATTCTTCAACAGAGATAACACCCAGGTTGGGCTCTAAGGTAGTGAAATGGTAATTGGCAATTTTCGGGCGGGCACTGCTGACAACAGATAACAACGTGGATTTCCCCACATTGGGAAAGCCCACTAAGCCAACATCGGCAAGGAGCTTTAACTCCAGTTTAATTTTTCTCTTAATGCCTCGCTGACCGGGTTTAGCAAACTTAGGCACCTGACGGGTGGGCGTTGCAAAATGAATATTGCCCCAGCCGCCGTTACCACCGCGAGCCGCTATAAAACGAGCACCGTCCTGGTTTAAGTCGGCAATGGTTCTGTCGGTTTCCCCGTCTTTAATTAAAGTTCCTACCGGCACGTGAATCACCATGTCTTCTCCGCTTCTGCCGGTGCACTTAGACCCCATGCCGTCGCCACCATTTTGTGCCTTATATTCCTTTTTATAACGAAAGTCCATTAGAGTTAACAGCCGTGAATCCGCTACAAAGACAACGTTACCGCCCTTGCCGCCGTCACCGCCGTCAGGACCACCTGCTGCAACATATTTTTCGCGGCGAAAGGAAACCAGACCGTTTCCTCCGTTACCTGACTGAATTTGAATTTCTGCTACATCGACTAACATGTTTATCTTCCTTCCTATTCGATAGCTGAACCGACACGGGCATCAAACAAATGCACGCCGCCTGCTTCATCTTTAATCACATAAATCGGTACTGCCGTAATTTCAAGGCTGCCCAAAAAATCATCTGACGCATAATACGCCGTACCGATTTCCGAAATCACCATCGGCTCTCCAGTATGTTTCAGTGCCAGTTCCGTCAAAACCGTTGTAATATCTAAAAGAGTTTCTTCTTCACCCTTTGCTTCCTCGCCGGCTATAAACCAATGGCCCTCCAAAGTTACAATTCCCTCAGAATCTGCCACAATATGCATGTTAATACCATAAATATTGACACCACCACAAACCGGTACAGCCGTTAGATGGTAGAAGCCGTCTTGCTCATATAGATTCACAATTGATACTGTCGCTTTATCAAAACCTAAGCCTTGCAGAGCATCTGTAATAAAAGAAGTGGCTGCTTCTGCTCCGGGGAGACTGTCAATATTATAGGGCACAGCTTCTTTACTGCTGACATAGGAAAAGCCTTGGTCGTGAAGATGCAGTTTTCCACGAGGACTTTCGAACTGATATTCATAGTCTGCAGGGTTTTGCAAAACGGTAATTACGTCTTCTCCCAATATTTTTTTAGCCGCAGATTCCGGTTCTTTAAAAAAGTTTACCATAAAAATATTTTCACTTTTAATTCTTTTTTTTGAAATCTGGTCAGGTTGTACCTGAATTTGCTTCTTTCCCAAAAATTGTACGGTTTCACGGATGGTCTTTTCCGGAATTTTAGATGCACTGAATTTTGTTTGCATCAGGACAAAAAGTAAAAATACATCTGTTACCAAAAACATAACGATTAAGATTGTTTTTGCACGTCCCCAGTTCATAGGCCACCCCTTTTCTCCAGATTTTTAAAGCTATTCCTGTATGATGTGTTCCTGATTGTTGATGGTTGCATTCCATTGAGGAACCAGCGTTCCCGCTTCGTTTTCAACGTAGCAAAGATGAATTCTTTGAATCCATAACGGTTCACCCTCTTTGTATAACGCGTCTACCAAGAGGTCCGCCGCATTCATCATCGCCATGCAGGAAATTTCAGGCTCACCGGATTTTTCATAAAACTTCAGATACTGCCGATATGACTTTAATCGACCGTTATCAATTTCTATTTCTATGGTATGTGCATAACCGTCACCGGTTTTATGACGGACGGGCACACCGTCAACCAAATAATCAAAGCAAATACGGTAAACACCTTGACTGTCTGTATTCTCTACCATATCTGTTTGCAGACGCAGATGCGAAAAATAATTCTCCGGCAGATGACCGCAAATGGTTGTTACAAAATCCACCGCGTGATTCATAGCGTCATAAATATCGTCGCCGCCTTCTCCCTTGGAAATATCAAGTCCCGGGCCGCCATCTTCTGCTACGTATTCTAAAAGTCCGTTAGGGTACAAGGTTAGTGTTGCATCGTTTTCTACGAACACGCGGGCGTCAGTTAAATCCGTATAACGCCACATGGTTCGGGTGTTAATGGAAAAGTCCCGTAAAATGGTATTCATCATTTCATCGTCTATATTGTCATCAAAATCCTCCAGCTTTCGTCCGCTGACGGCAGGAAGCTTTGTTGAGTTAAGCTCCATCAAAACCATAGGCTCAAACAAAATTTTAGAAACCGTATCGGCTTTTTCCTTATGGAAATTCAATTCAAAAGCATAAGACAAAAAGCTGTTTTCCGGCGATAGGTTTATAAGCTCTGTAATTTTCCCATCCAGGCTGTTTTTATCCAGTTCAACAATATAACGGTATACGTTTCCGCTCTTTTGATCTTTCACATAAATAGAAACGTCATTCATAATAGTGTCATGCAGGCTGATAACATAGTCCCGAACAACTGAAAGTTCCTCGGAAAATCCTGTTTGTGCCTGACCGCAGGCGTTAAAGGAAAACAAACTGTAATCGCAATTTTTCCCGTAATCCACATACAGCGATTTTCCCTTTAAAAGCGAAGCATAGGTATCCATATCAACCGTCTCCCGGGACTTAACAGTCAGTTCCCCGGAAAGCAGCTTGCCCATTATATCATTCGAGGTATTGTATGCCTCTTGAAAACCCTCCTGACCATCAGCAAAAACACCACGTTGACTAAAGACATTCACCACTATTTTTTCCGGTCTGTAAAGGGTTTTAAAATTTTGAGAAAAATCATTGGCTACGCCGGGATTAAAGAGACTAACAATCGGATCTATGACATGGCGTTTAAAGCCGGAGATAAGAAAGTCATAACCGCCGGGCAAAAAAGAACTGCTGAACCAGATTTGACAGACAAGAACAACTGTCAACAAAACAGAACAAACAAGAGTCAGATTTTTCAGTACTTTTTTGACCATCTGTTATGCCTCCTTCCTCCAAAAATCACCAAAAAAGAAAATAGGGCTTCCTACGTTTTGCATCTATCTGAAACAAAATCGCCGGATCGCCCTTTTTAATTTACGTTATTTTGCCAAAATGATATTGATAACACCTTTAATACGGTCCATAAACCCTTCATTCAGAACATTTACCTCGAAAGGAATCACCGTATAAGTTTCATCATCTTTTGCACCGCGGATTAAAAACTTATTTAACCCCGGAGTCAAATCTGTCCGACCGGCAAACAGCGTTGTTGAACCCACAACAGACTCAAGAGGAACCTCTCCCACCACAACTTTTTGATAGTTGCCGGCTGTATAGCTGTAACGATATACCGTTACAACGGTTCCTTCAGGGGCTGACGCCGCTATCGGCAGGCTTTTATTCGTAGTTGACGATGTTAACTGTTCAGGAGCCAGCAGGGTTACATATCCCTCCGCTGTTGATGTAACAGTTTCCGGCAAAACCTCCGGTGAAGCAAAAACACTGGTATATAAACTCATTAAAAGAATAAGCGATAATAACAAAACGCCAATTCTGAGTATACGTTTTTTAACCATCATAGCACCTCCTAAAGAATCTTCAGACATACAAGAACATTCCTGTTTTTATACTCTGCCTTATTACAATTATAACATAACAGTTTTACAGAAATGTTACAGCAAAATTATGTTACATTTACAGTTTGATCATACGTCTGATGATTCCGGCGGTAAAACAGGCAAGGTAATTGTTACTTCTGTTCCCTTGTTGACCTCACTTTGAACAGAAATTGTTCCACCATGATTATCCACAATTCCCTTGGAAATTGCCAGACCCAAACCGGTTCCGCCTTTTTCGCGGCTCCGGGCTTTATCCACACGGTAAAAACGTTCGAACAAACGCCCTAAGTCTTTCTCCGGAATACCAATACCGGTATCCTTAACCTTAATGTATACTTTATTGTATTGCTGCCCGGCGGTTACTGTAATTTTTCCGCCGTTGGGCGTGTATTTAATTGAATTTGAAATAATGTTATACAAAAGCTGCTCCAAACGGTCACGGTCACCGTAAAACAGGCCCTCAAAAGGCTCTGTAATGTTAAGTGACAGCCTGTGTCCCTGCTCTTTTGCCACAAGCTCTAACGTATCCACCACATCAGACACTAAGGAGTGCATAGAGAACTCACTTTTGTTCAGCTGGTCAGACTGTTCAAGACTTGAAAGCACCAACAGGTCCTTTACCAGACGCGTCATTCGGTCTGTTTCATTTAAAATCGTATTGATGAACGTTGAGGGTACCTCTGTGTTATCAATCATATCCAAAATGGTTTCAGCATAGGACTTAATGGTTGTCAGCGGGGTTCTGAGCTCGTGAGATACATTCGCAACGAACTCACGCCGAGAATTTTCTAGTTTTTGCTGTTTGGTAACGTCATGGAGCACAACCAAAACGCCGCCTGTATTATCAAGCTCATCCTCAAACACCACAAAGCTTGCCTTAAGGGACAAATGGTTCAGTTCCATATCCCGTTCCACGAAGCGGTTATCTTCCAAATACAGCATATCACCCAGGTGAATCTCTGCGTGGTATGTGTCATTAAAAAAGCTGTCAAAGGTAATGTCTTCCGCGTTAGAAAGGCCAAACATTTTTCGTGCTGTCGGGTTGATATGAATAACGCCACCGGCTGTGTCAAAAGCCATGACGCCGTCCGTCATATTCAAAAGAATTGCCTCAACCTTATTTTTCTCAGTTGACATTTCCAGCATAGCCGTTTGCAATTTCGTTGACATATCGTTAAAGGTTTCCGTCAAAGTTCCGATTTCATCTTCCGATTTAACCTCAATCTTCGACTCAAATTCACCCTCTGCCATACGTTTGGCTTTTTTCGTTAAGTTAGAAATCGGGGTGGTAATGGTCCTGGAAAGGAAATACCCCATAACTAAAGAAATTGCAATACCTAAAAGAATTGCCTGAAGAATAATACTGAAAATTCGTTGAATAATCATGGTTAATTCTTCTTTGGTATCGACAATATACACAACGTAAGAGCGGTCGCCGGCAGAAATAGGCACGGCATAATCCATAACGGAAGACTGAGGGCTGACCTCGCTTCCCACGCTACCGGAAAGGGCTGTAATTAAATTGGCAGATTCCTTGGAGAAGTTATCCGTTACATCTGCCGAACTGTCAATCACAGAACCGTCTTGTGCAGAAAGAATATAATAATTTCGGTAAGAGTCAATACCCATTCGGGCAGTAAAGGCACTCAGGACGTTTTTGATATAAGCCTCGTCCTGCTTTGAACCGTTTTCAAGCTGTTCTGTAAAGGACTCCGTAAAAATTGAGTTCATTTCCTCTGCAAACATCTGGTAATACGATTCCGTAACAGAAAGGATCAAAAACGTACCGGCAATTGACATAATCGCCAGCACCAGCAGGACAAAAATTGTCACCATTTTCCATTGCAGACCCTTAAACATGCCGTAACTCCTCTGCTTTTTTACTCTTTGGATTTATCAAAATAATAGCCAACGCCCCGCTTAGTTAAAATATACTTGGGGTTGCTGGAGTCATCTTCAATTTTCTCTCTCAAGCGGCGAACCGTTACGTCAACGGTACGCACATCGCCGTAAAACTCATAGCCCCAAACGCTGGAAAGTAAAGCCTCACGGGAGAAAATACGGTTCGGCTGAATCACCAAAAACTTCAAAAGCTCGTATTCACGCAGAGTTAAATCCAGCGTAACGCCGTTTTTAATTGCTTCATATTTGGTGGTATCAATAACGAGCTCCGGTGCCGCAACAATAATATCAGAGGAAGCTTCTTCCTTGGTATCACCGGCAAAGCGACGCATATTGGCCTTAACGCGAGCCAAAAGTTCACGAACGCTAAAGGGCTTGGTTATGTAGTCATCAGCACCAAGCTCTAAACCCAGCACCTTGTCTACTTCTTCTTCCCGTGCCGTAATCATAATAATCGGCACGTTGGATTTCTCACGGACACGCTTACAAACGTCAAAGCCGTCCATTTTCGGCAACATAATATCCAACAGAATTAAGTCAGGATTCTTTGTCAGTGCCAGGTTTAAGCCTTCCTCACCGTCTGAAGCACCCAAAACACGGAATCCCTCTTTTTCCAGATTAAATTTCAAAATATCAAGAATCGGTTTTTCATCGTCCACAACCAGAACAACACGTTCCATTTTCGCCACCTCTTCCTTTTATCTTTTTTATACAAGCTCAATCATACCACTCATGCGTCCCGTCATACCCTCTCTCCGATACGAAAAGAACAACGACTCCTCGCAATATGTGCACATTTTGCACACGTGAATGTTCTGAGCCAAAACCCCCATGCCCAAAAGCGAATGAACATTTAAGCTGTCTGTATCAATATAATACTTCTGCCCTTTTTTCACTGTATTTTCCTCTGCAATTTCGCCAAAGCACCCCAAAAACTGCAGATAGACTTCTTCATCCACTTCAAAATGACATTGTTTGATAGACGGCCCTATGGCCGCTATAATATCCTTGCTTTCCGAGCCAAATCGCGTCTGCATCAGACGAACTGCCTCGCAGACAATTTTCCCTAAGGTACCCCGCCAGCCGGAATGAACCGATGCAATAACCCGGCAAACCGGGTCTAAGAGTAAAATCGGCGTACAGTCCGCACAAAAAGTCGCAAGGCAAACCCCGGGTTCGTTGGTCACAAAGCCGTCTGCCTCCGGTAAGTCACCGGGGCATAAAAACCCTTTGCCTGCATCTTTTTTTGTAACCGGCAGAACCACCGTGCTGTGAACCTGCTTAGCAAAAACAGCCCGGCATGGGTCTACCCCAATGTCCCGGCAAAACAAGGAAAAATTCTGACGCACAGCTTCCGGTGCGTCAGACGTATGTATTCCTAAATTTAAAGACGTAAAAATCCCCGAACTTGTTCCCTCTTGTTTCGTGGAAAAACCGTGACGGACAAGCCCCGTTTCCGATAGTGCATCGCAAGAAATTACCCGATGACCGTCATAGGAAAACCCGTCTTTATGCATACTGATAGCCAAGCTCAATAGCCTTAACGTTCTTTTCCATTAACGCTGCCTTTGAAGGCGGAATGCTCTTTTCTAAGCCGGCCTTAATTTCGTCTAACGTGTAAAGACCGGTTTCTTTAATGAGCTTTCCGACAATAACCATATTAGCAAGATTTCCAAGACCTGCTTCTAAGCAGATTTCTCTTGCAGGAATCGCAAAAACTTTAACATCGTCTCTTTCAACCTGACGGTCAACCATAGAGTTGTCTAAAATAATAATACCGTCTTTGGGAAGGGTGTCCTCAAACTTATCTAAAGAGGGACGGTTCATAGCGATTAAAACATCAGGATTGGGGATAATGGGCGAACCAACGGGCTTATCAGAAATAACCACGCTGCAGTTCGCTGTACCGCCACGCATTTCAGGACCATAAGACGGAAGCCATGAAACTTCTCTTTCTGCTTTCAGGCCGGCATATGCCAAAACCTTACCGGCAAACAAAATACCCTGACCGCCAAAACCGGCTAACATAATCTTACAATTTTTCATTTTAAACTCCATAACCTTTCTGTCTGCAAAGACTCTTACTCTGTCCTTTCCACCTGCAGACGGGCAGCTAGGACATTTTATTTATTCAGACACGCGGCAGATATCTGCACCCAATGCCTTAAATTTCTCTACCATGTTTTCATAGCCTCTGTCAATATGCTCAATGTCGGTAATTTCCGTTGTGCCCTTTGCCATAAGTCCGGCAATTACCATACCGGCACCGCCACGCAGGTCCGTTGCCCGAACCGGTGCACCCGCCAGGTGACTCACTCCGGTAATGAAAGCAGTTTTGCCCTCAACACGGATATTAGCACCCATTCTGAGAAGCTCACCAACATACTGGAAACGGTTATCCCAAACGCCCTCGGTTACAATGCTGTTGCCGGAAGCAACCGATAAAAGGCAAACAATCTGGGGTTGCATATCTGTCGGGAAGCCGGGATAAGGCAAGGTTTTAATGTTAGCTCCCGAATGACCGCTGCCGCCTTCAACCCGGATACTGTCATCAAAAACCGTAACCTTTGCACCCACCTCCGTCAACTTCGCACTGACAGACTCCATATGCTTAGGAATAATATTCTTCACCAGTACATTACCGCCCGTTGCAGCAGCTGCAACCATAAAGGTTCCTGCTTCAATCTGGTCGGGAATGATGGAATAGGTTCCGCCGGAAAGCTTTGAAACGCCTTTAATGCGGATAACGTCCGTTCCGGCACCCTTAATGTTAGCACCCATGGCGTTTAAGAAGTTCGCCAAATCAACAATATGAGGCTCTTTTGCAACGTTTTCAATGGTGGTTGTCCCCTCAGCCAAAGCTGCCGCCAAAATAATGTTAATGGTTGCACCAACACTAACGGTATCTAAATAAATATTCGTTCCGCAAAGCTTCTCTGCTTCAACAACAATCACACCGCCATCCTGCCGGACAACTGCACCCAAGGCTTCAAAGCCTTTAATATGCTGATCAATGGGACGGGTGCCGAAATAACACCCACCAGGCATAGTTACATTTGCCTTGCAGAAACGACCCAGCAAAGCACCCAAAAGATAATAAGACGCACGCATTTTCCGCATCAAATCGTGGGGTGCAGAATCTTTTTTAACATTCCGGCTGTCAATCTGCAATGTATATGAATCTAAATATGTAACACTGGCACCTAAATACTCTAATATTTTTACAATTACTTGAACGTCTTTGATATTCGGTACGTTTTCAATAGTACAAACACCGTCTACCAAAATAGCAGCAGGTATAATTGCAACGGCGGCATTCTTTGCTCCGCTCACGGTCACTTCGCCGCAAAGCGGTTTGCCTCCCTTTACTACTATTTTCTCCAAAACTTACATC
>JAFQWH010000104.1 GCA_017407515.1 Clostridia bacterium
TGCTTTCGCAAAGCTTATTTTAATATATGCATCTATATTGTTCTGCTTTTCCAAAAAACAGACTACCCTTATGGGTGGTCTGTTTTTTATTTTTTATTTTGTTTTCTAAACCATTAAGTTTTTTCTGTTCCGGTTTAGCTGTTACGGTACTGTCTTGGCGGAATGCCGAAGTGTGTCCGAAAGCATCGGGTAAAATAATTGGCGTCAGAAAAACCATATTCTGCAGCGACTTGGCTTATGCTTACATCGCTGTTTTTTATTTTTTCACGAGCCTTTTCCAAACGAAAGATTTTTAAATAAGTCATGGGTGAAAGACCGGTGGCTTTTTTGAATTTGCGGCAAAGGTGTGCCGGGGTATAGCCAAATGTTTCACAGAGGGTAGCAGTGCTGATTTCCTGTCCGGCGTTTTCTTCTATAAAATCAACAATTTTCCTGACGGAGTGGTTTTGTGGTTTTGTGTGTAATGCTGAAAGCTCTTTTTGAAACAAAAGCCCAAGCAGGCGATATATGTTCGCAGCCGTTTCCCACGCATCGTTTCCGTCGTTCTTACAAATGTTATCGGTACAAATGAGAATGTCCTTATCCGATGTGACGCTGTTAAAAACAGCCCGGCCGTCATAGATTGCCGGAAGCGTGCTTTTACAAATCTCGCTTTCGTTATAAAAACTGCGAATATCAAACATTAAAACGTCATATTTTACAGAATCTTCTATGGTATAGCCTTTATGCAACACCTTTGGCGTTATAATTGCCAGCTCACCTGTCGAGAGAGTCAGATGGCGAGTGTTATATTCAAGGTGCATGGTGCCGCTTTTGATGCGTAAAAGTTCTATGCGGTCGTGCCAATGGAGGCGAAAACAGCTGCTGTTTGGACTGATAGAAAAATGCAGTACCTTTGTGGCGGCAGCACTATATGCTATGGGGCTTTGTTCCAATAAATTCTGTTTCATTTTTCTCTCCGGAATATCAAAATTATGCTAAAAAATGCAGGAAATATCCTATTAAAAAGCATAAATTTATGCTATCATAAAATCAGATAAAAATCAAGGCAGAGGAGAAAAAAGATGAAACAATATTCTGTTATTTTAATTGGTGCCGGCAGTCGCGGCATGGCATACACGAAAATTATGAAAAACTGTCCGGATAAATTTAAAGTTGTTGCTGTGGCAGACCCTATCAAAAGCCGCAGAGAATTTATCTGTAGGGAGCATAACATAGGAGAAGAAATGTGTTTCTCCTCCTGGGCGGAGGCGTTGTCCCTTCCGAAACTGGCAGATGTTGCTTTGATTTGCACAATGGACAATGAGCATTATGAGCCAGCGATGCGAGCCATTGAGTTAGGGTATGACATTCTGTTGGAAAAACCGGTGGCACAAACGGCAAAAGAGTGTGCTGACATTGCTCTTTTGGCAGAGAAAAAAGAGGTTAAGGTTTTAGTTTGCCACGTTTTGCGTTACACGCCCTTTTATAAAAAAGTAAAAGAACTTCTTCTTGCTGACACGATTGGCGATGTTATGTCTGCTATGGCTGTTGAGGCGGTGGGACATACCCATCAGAGCCATAGTTATGTGCGGGGCAACTGGCATTCTGAGGAAGAAACGACACCGATGTTGCTCGCCAAAAGTTGCCACGATATTGACATTATTCAATGGCTTTTGGGTAAACCCTGTAAAAAGGTGCAATCCTTTGGCAAACTTTCGTATTTTTGTGCTGATAATGCACCGGTGGGAGCACCGGTGCGGTGCATTGACGGTGGTTGCCCCATAGAGGCAACTTGCCCTTATAACTGTAAAAAGCTTTATTATGATGACAAAAATAATCAATGGTTCAGAAAGGCGAGCACACGGGGCATCGCCAAGGGGGAAATACCCACAGATGATGAGGTGATGGAAGCCCTCAAAACAACGGACTATGGTTTATGTGTTTTTCACGCTAACAATAATGTCGTAGACCATCAGGTAGTTAATATGGAGTTTGAAGGCGGGGCAACCGTGTCTTTTACCATGAACGCCTTTAACCGTGGTGGTCGGTACATCAGGCTTTTTGGCACAAAAGGTGAGTTGTATGCCTATGCCGGTGATGATAACATTACAATTTTTACTTTTGAAGACGAAAAGATTCAAAAAATCCCCATTCCCAAAGCAGACGAAAGCATTACCTCCGGTCATGGCGGCGGTGATATGGGTATTGTAGGGGAGTTTTACGATTATCTTGGTGGTAATTATATCGGGTTTTGTGCGGCAGATATTAACACGTCGGTGAAGAATCATTTGATAGGTTTTGCTGCAGAAAAAGCACGGCGTGCGGGAATGGTGGAGGATGTTGATACATTTTTTGCTTTATACGGTTTTACGAATCGATGAAAATCGCCTGATTGCAGAGAAAAAAGGCTTTGCATAGCAAAGCCTTTTTTTGTTTATTTTGTTAAAATTCCTCTTCCGTCAGAATCAACTGCTCTTTTAAGGCAGAGCAAAGCTCTCCCATATTTTGACCCGTCATAGCCTCGCGGAACATTTTGACAATTCTGCTGTGAATACTCTTTGAAGAATCGGTCAGGATTTCTTGCAGGGTTCTCTTTAAGACATAATTTATTTGTGCTTTTTGCAGAACGGCAAAAACTCTGTCCGCAAGTGGTGCATTTTCGCTGATGGCTGCGTTTTCTAACCGAACCTTAACGGTTGCTGATTTTGGTGCGGTGACAGTCACAATCCAGGAATGGGTTTCCGGCTGATAAACAGGTGTAGCATCGGTTTTTTCATCGTTTACAAAAGCACTGCAAAGGGTTTCCTTAGAAAAGCCTCTAAAAATTAGCTGCCAGGTTCTTTCTTCGGGGATGCAGCCAGCCTTTCCCTCGGGTAGGGCGATAGAGAATTCTGCTACATCTCCCCAACGCAGAGACAGGTTTGTTTTTGCGTAATCACCAGTTTGGTATTCCATACCGTCGCCGGCATCTTCGTATAAGGTAAAGCTTCCGTCTTGTCCCGGGAAAATGACAACGCTCATTTCCTTGTTCTCACCCAGCAGCAAGTCGTTTTGCATGGGGATAATAGCACCTGCTTTTGCAAAGACCGGTGTTTCTTCCAGGGTGCGGTGTACAGTCAGTGTTCTGTGCTTTTCAGCATGATAATGGGTGCCGTTTGAAAAATCGAACCAATCGCCCTTAGGCAGCCAAACTTCAGAACTGCCCAGGGTGGAGATGGCGTCGCAGGGCTTGGTGATGGGTGCAACCAGCAGTTCTGACCCGAACATAAACTGATTTTCTGCCCTATAAGCTCCGTCACACTTCGGATAGTCATAGTACATAGGTTGCACGAGGGGTGAAAGCTCCGTATGATGACGGTATGCCATGGTATAAACATAGGGAAACAGCCGGTGACGGAGTCTTAAGCTTTCGGTAAGGATTTTTTCAACCCGCTCCGGGAAGCACCAGGGTTCTTTTTTGATAAAGTCGTTTACGGTGCTGTGTAATCTGTTGATGGGAGAGAAAACCCCGAGTTGTACCCAGCGGGTAATCAGTTCATCGTCGCAATAGCCGCATAAATGGCCGCCAATATCGTGGCTCCACCACCCGTACCCGATGTTGGAGGCAGTAGCGGTGAAATATGGCTGAAATGCAAGTGACTCCCAGGTGATAAATGTGTCGCCGGAAAAGCCTACGGGGTAGCGATGACTGCCCGGACCGGCATAACGGGAGAAGAACATAGGCCGCTTGCCGGTTCGGCTGATGTCCTTAATATGTAAGTGATTTAAAAACCAAAGCGGGGAAACGGCTTCACGCTCGTCCGCCATTTTATCCTTTGTGTTGGGCTCGTGTATCCACCAGAAATCGTCGCCCTGCTGCCAGTCCATCCACCAAAAGTCAACCCCGTCTTCCTCGTATGGGTGATGGAGAACATCAAAGTATTTTTCCATAAAGGAAGGAGATAAGATGTCTAAGGGAACGCGGCTTTCGGTTTTGGGGTCTATCCCAGCAGCTAAAGCCATTTCGGCATACATTTCTTCATGAGGACCAATGCCCTCTGCCGGGTGCAGGTTTAAAGAGGTATGCAGATGGTGGTCCTTTAAAAACCGTAAAAAAGCCTTATAATCCGGGAACAGCTCCCGATTCCAGGTATAGCCTGTCCAACCCGTAGAAAAACGCTTGTCATTATCTTTTTTATCTGCAGGGATTTGGGTGATGTGCCAATCCATATCAATGACGGCAACGGAAAAGGGAATATCCTTTTCTTCGAAAGTCAGAATCAGGTCCTGATATTCTTCCTGGGTATATTTATGGTATCGACTCCACCAGTTTCCCAGTGCATACCGGGGCAGCATTGGCGGGGCACCGGTTAAACGGTAAAAGTCCTTGATTGCCTGGCGGTATTGATAGCCATAGCCAAAGAAATAAAAATCCTTTGTCTCAGGCCGTCTGACGGCAATCCAGCCTTCTTCGTCAAGGAGAACCGTATGACTGTCGTCAATCACAGAAAAGCCGTTTCTGGAGCAAACGCCAACGCCCAGGGGGAGGCTGCCGTTTATTAAGTCAAGGGTGCTGACGGTGCCGCCTAAGTGCTCAAAGTCATTGCCGAAATGCCAGGTGGAGGCAGGCTCTTCTTTTAAGGAAATAGAAAGAGTCTCGGCGGAAAAAGGTGCATTTTCCAAATATGTGATAACAAGTTTTTGTGTTTCGATTATGAGAGTTTGATTTTCTCTATATGCAGAAAAAGTATTTTCAGGAAAATTTCTGAAAAAAACACTTTGGCTTGCCCTGTCTTCAAAAATACCGCCTTCGTCATATTCCATACGAATTAAGCAGTCAGTTAAAACCGTAAAACGGTAGCACTTGCCCGTAATGCTGTTTTGGGTCAGTGCTTTTGGGGAAGTATGATACAGAAATCTGTTTGTTTTCATAATGTCCTCCTTGCAAAATCATAAAAAGATGATATAATTATATTATATTACAGTTTTTGTTGTTGTACAGAGACTATTTTGAGAAAAAATAACAGTATTTTATGATTTTTTGGTGATAATATGAAACAATATCGGGAAACCCTTACACGGGGCACAACAGATTTTCCCTTATCGGTGTATACCACCAAACGGGAAAGCGGGTTTGAAAACACCGCCCGGCTTCATTGGCATCCTGAAATAGAAATCGTATATGTTTATGAGGGTGAAGCCGGCGTTAAAATCGGGGAAGAGCAGGTGCGTCTTAGTGCAGGGAGTCTTTGTTTTATCAATTCGGAAGAGATGCATCTTATCGCACCGAACAGCTTGCCGCTGTACTATAAAGCTATCGTGTTTTCAGCCTTTTTGCTGGATTTTCCGCCGGAACACTATTTGTCGAGAACCGTTGTTGCCCCCTTATTGCAGGGACATCTTCAGTTTCCCCACCGGGTTGATTTAAACCAGTCGACCTATGCTTCTTTAAAACCTGTTGTCGAAGCTCTGTTTGACGAGAGAGCGACTAAAACAACTCTTTTGGCAAACTTGATTTTGCTTCTCGGCTTTTTTGCAGAGCGTGGTCTTATGGTGCCCGACCGAAAAGACATCGGGGAAAAGACCACGGAGGATATTAAAAACTGCTTGGCATACATGGCAGAGCATTATGCAGAAAAGGTCACCTTAAAAGATTTGAGCCGGATTGCTCATGTTTCGCCAAACTACTTTTGCAGTTTTTTTAAACGTTATACGGGAACAACGCCCTTTACCCATCTTACTTATGTTCGTATTCAAAAGGCGGCGGAGATGCTTTCAGGCGGCAGCGATTCTGTTGAAACGGTTGCTGCAAAGTGTGGGTTTTTAAACGTTAGCTTTTTTATAAAAAAGTTCAAAGAGGAAAAGGGGACAACCCCATCGCAGTATAGAAGAAAAAAGCAAATGCCCGTCCGCTAGCAAGAAAATTGCGGAACAGAGAAAAAAAGCGTACTGAAAATTCAGTACGCCTTTTTTTATTTTTTTATTGTACGGGTAGTCAGCTTCAGTGCTGCAACGCTTAAGAAATAGAAAGCGGCAATAAAGAAAAGGAAAATTAACCAACAAAGGAAAACATCTCCAAACCCGCCGCCATACTTATCTAAATTGGCCTGGGATATCCAGCCACCCTTTGGTTCAATCCCTGGCATATCAGACATTTTTTCTGCCATAGAAGAGCCTAAGGCACATATATCGCCAATGTTACCGAACGCCATCATGCTCCATTTACTGATCGTAAATTCTGCTATGACTTCGGAAATTCCACTCAGTTCAAACAAAACGTCTGCCATAACCAGCTGAATTAGCAGCAGAAGCGGCATAACGGTCATTGCGACGATTGGATTGGGTACCGCAGAGGAAATCACAAAAGCCATGGCATCGGAGGCATAGATAACCAGGAAAATGGTAATCAGATATGCAATCGGGGAGCCGGAAAGCTTATCTATCATGTACAGTAGAAAAATAGCACATACAATCACGCTTTGAATCATGCACAAAAAAAACTGGTAGATAAAATGTGCTGCCATGTAGGACGAGGCACGCAAAGACTTATCCAGCTCATCTTTAACAATGTCGTTTTTCTCACGGCAAACCAACTGTATGGAGTTAAAAATACCAATCCAGATGCAAACACAAACCAGAGAAAACAAACCGGATCTAGTGCCTTCAAAATGGTCAAACATACCGTTTTCCGTTACGGTCATAACAAGGATTGTAATAATTATGCCGATAAAGATAGAAACAATACTTTCTTTTCTCAGCGTACGGAAAAACTTTTTTGTATATATTTGAATCTGTAGCAGTGCCATATTATCCATAGGGGTGCATCCTCCTGTACTTCTCAACAAACTCATCGGCTCTGCCTTCACCGTTTTCTGAAACAGGGTTTATCAGCTTTGTTATATCTTTGAGAGCTTCAACGTCGAAAAAATCCAAGGCTTCAGGAACAGAACCACAAAAGGCAAGTCTGCCGATGCCGTCTCTGTTGCTTTTTGCCAAGATAATAACCTTTGTATAAATCTGCTCCGGTGACGGATAGGATGCATAGTTATGTGAAATCAACATAACCATCTTTCCTATATCAGACAAAGCTTTTAAGTTGTTCATGAGCTCAATGCCGCTTTTCGGGTCAAGACCGGAATCCGGCTCGTCAAGGAAAAAGATGTCTGCATCGGTTACAACTTCATTTGCAATGGCAGCACGGCGTTGTTCACCACCGGACAGCTTTTTAATTTCCATATTGGCTTTTCCCTTTAAGCCCAATGAATCTAGTGTATTCATAATAAACTGTGTTCGCTGCGTTTTTGACATTTTTCGCTTACAGCGGAGAATACAGGTATCAGTTACAACATCAATCAAACGTTCTTCTTTACGAATGGGAAGCGTTTGCGGAACATAGGCAATGCCGGAGGTCAGCTCGCTGTTTCCGGAAGTCGGACGCCCGCCGATGGATATTGTACCGATGGTGTTGTATTTTCCTAAAACTGAATTCATAAAGGTAGATTTACCGGCACCACTACCGCCGATAATCAGAGCGAAATCGCCTTTGTCAATCGTTACATGAATATCTTTCAGCAGCACTTTCTTTTTCATTTTATCTGCGACGTGGGTTTCGGCAAGATGCACATCCAGTCCCGGTTCTGTTACCAGGCAAATGTTATATAAAATCTCGCCTTTGTCGTAAAACAGATAGTTCTGATTGACGCGGAAAACATCTTTACTTCTGACAAAACAGTGTCCTGTCATTGGCCGGTTGTTATACCATATATTGTTTCGATGAGCCGTGTTACATAGCATACAGCCTGTTTCCTGAAGGGTAACATCTGCATAGTGATACGCCATTTGGCTACTGTCAAGCTCAAGCAGATTTTTGCGTGATAAGCCAATGGGGTTGCTTGCTGCCTTTAGCTTGGCTCTACGCCATTTAGACCGTTTGTCATAGCTGGTTGAAAAAACAATTGTAACAGCATCTGCGTGAGAGTTTCGCACATCCCGGTTGTCTAAACGCAGAACATCGCCGTCATTTAGCTTAATGGGCTTACGGCAAGGGTTTTCATCACGTTTGTAAAGAATACCGTTAATAAAGGTACCGTTAAAACTATCGGTATCCTGATAATAAAAACCGTCAAAATTGACAGTAAAAAGGCCGTGTTTTCTGGAAACAATGGGGGAGTCTAAAGAAATATCCGGCGTATTCCCCGGAACCTCTCTTCCTAAAGACATATTCCCGTCCAGCTTAATAACGGTTGCCTCTTTTTTTATATCTGTGAAAATGATTAAATATGCATTTTGGGGAGCCACACCGTGCCCGGGGGTTATGAGCCCTCTTTTAACAGGTGCCGGCATAGATTTTCTTATCATCTGTTTCACCCTGATTTATAGAATAGGAACAACTGTAAAGTACTATTTTTTACAGTTTAGGAGGTGTACTGAAAAAGTCAGCAGGTTTTTTGGAAGTCTTTTCCGTTTCCGTTTCCAAAGTTTTTGTACCGTCTTTTGTATCCGATTCGGGCGGGTTGGTTTTTGTACCAAGATTGATTTTTAATTTTCCGCCTGTAACGGGGGTTGACGCTGGGTTACTTTCGGCATCAGCGTTCGGATTCGGGTTGGTGGAACCTAAGTTAATTCTCAGCTTGCTTCCGGTTGTTATCGGTTCTTCAGGGGACACCGTTTCTGTTTTTGCGGGAGAGGAATCTCCGGCTTTAGAGCCTAAGTTGATTCTTAGTTTACTACCCGTTGCTACCGGCTCTGCGGTCGAAATTTCCTTATCACCCGGTTCAGATTTTTCTCCTGTTTTAGAACCTAAGTTAATTCGCAGCTTGCTGCTCCCTGAACCGGAGACTGCGGCTTTGCCTAAATCGACAGGCACCTTATGTAGGCCGGCAGCACTCTCTGCGTCAGTTATTTTTGCTTTGTCAGGCAGGTCTTTAATACTATGAATTTCTTCCGTTATGTCTACATTGGCATCTAAGGTAGCAAAGGGGTCTATAACCAGTCTTTTGCCGCCCGTTGAAAGAAGCTCTAAGTCCTCCAGCATTTCCGCCGGGGTTTTGTATCGCCTTGCTACATCGTTAGCACAGGCACGCATAACGATGCTTTTTAAGTTTTTACTACCGTTTGCCGGTGAAGGAAAGGCAACACCGGAAAGGCGTTTGCTGATTGCATCATTGAGCGTTGGAGAAACACTTACAAAGGGCATGCAGCCGTTGTTTAAAAATACATACAAGACCATACCAAGACTATATATATCAGCAGAAATGTCATATCTGCCGGTTGTGTTGTTGTGGATTTCCGGTGCTGTGTATGCCAGGGTTCCAATATTCATAGTATAGCCGGAAGAAAGGTCGGAAACGATTTTTGCAATACCGAAGTCACCTAATTTATATGTACCCTCGTGATCCACAAAAATATTCTGCGGCTTAATGTCCCTATGGATAATACCGTGTTCTGATGCGTGTATCAATGCCGAACACATATCCTTGGCAAGCCGGATCACTTCCGTTTCGCTCAGCTTATCGCTTTCACTCAGGGGCCGCAGCTTTTCCATTTTAATTAAAATATCAATTTCTGCCAGTTCATTATTACTGTCAAAAATTTGCCGTTGGGTACTGTCGTGGTAATGTACAATATTCGGACAACTTGACAAATCACGTAAAATTTTAATCTCGTTTAAGGCACTTTCCGGAATTTTTACTTCACCCCGGAAGTCTTTTTTTACGGTAATAATTTTTAGGGCAGCAACTTCTTTTAAACCCATTGCTGTAGATTGGATTTCAAAAACGCTGGACATAGCACCTTCACCCAGAAACTCGCCGGAATAGGTCCAATTTTCCCACAGGGGTTCATAGCTTTTCAGTTTTTCTTCTACTGTTTTCAAACTCAACACTCCGATAATCTATCTAAACAAAAGATATGATACAATCTATAGTACTATATCATACTTATGTCGAAAAATCAATAGAAACGTAAAATACTGGAAATATACATCATATTTTGTATCCGTAA
>JAFQWH010000105.1 GCA_017407515.1 Clostridia bacterium
AGAAAAAGATGATATGAGAAGCGAGGTTCTCAACTGGTTAAAAGGGAGGTAGAACATGAAAACTATAGTAATCCTTTGCGATGGTATGGCTGACTATCCAGTGCCCGAACTTGGCGGAAAAACACCTCTTGAATGTGCCCAAAAGCCCTATATGGATAAAATTTCCGCAAAGGGCGAGATTGGTCTTGCCAAAACGGTGGACGATACGTTAAGTCCGGGCAGTGACGTGGCAAATTTAAGCGTTTTAGGCTATGACCCGCTACGGTATTACAGCGGCCGTTCGCCTTTAGAGGCTCTTTCCATCGGTGTTGACCTGCAGCCCACAGATGTAACCTTCCGTGCTAATTTGGTTACCCTGTCTGATGATGGGGATTATAGCCGGAAAACTATGGTAGATTACAGTGCCGGTGAAATTTCAACGGCTGAGGCTGTGGAATTGATTACATATTTGCAAAAAGAACTGGTGATACCGGGTTTTTCCCTGTATTCCGGCATTAGCTACCGTCACCTTTTGGTTTGGGATAAGGGCAGTCTTAACGTTAAGCTGACACCGCCCCATGACATTTCTAAGAAAACCGTAACAGAGTATTTGCCCGGCGGGGAAGCGGGCAACGTGATTTTAGACATTATGAAGCAAAGCCATCGTCTGCTGCAGAATCACCCTGTTAATCAAGAAAGAATCAGACGCGGTAAAAACCCTGCCAACTCCTTGTGGATTTGGGGCGAGGGTACAAAACCTGCTCTGGATTCTTTTGCTGACAAGTTTGGTCTTTCTGCCTGCATGATTTCAGCTGTGGATTTGTTAAAAGGTATCGGTAACGGTACAGGTATGCAGGTTGCAACGGTGGAAGGAGTTACCGGCAACATTGATACCAATTTTGAGGGGAAAGCAGCTGCTGCCATTTCAGCCCTTTCCTCCGGCAGCGATTTTGTTTATATTCACGTAGAAGCACCGGACGAATGTGGCCATCAAGGTCAGGTAGATTTAAAAGTTAAAGCCATTGAGCTCATTGATGAAAAGATTGTCGGACCGGTTATGGACTATCTGGAGCAAAGCGGGGAAGACTACGCCGTGCTGTTAACACCGGACCATCCCACACCGCTGTCGCTGATGACCCATGTGAAAAATCCTGTGCCCTTTGCAATTTATAAAAAGGGGCAGTCAGCAGGTTCCGGCCTTTCCTACACCGAAGAAAATGCAAAACAGTCCGGCTTATATATTGAAAAGGGTTGCCAGTTGATTAACAGGTTGTTAGAACATAAGTAAAAAAGAAAAACCGAGGCATTGCCTCGGTTTTTCTTTTTTATTTTAATGCTTGCATAGCGGTTTTGACAGCGTCTTCGGAAATGTTACAACGCAGGCGGTAAATCGGCAATTTTTCAACGATGTTACCGATGATATTTAAATTCATTTCGGCCAGGTTAGGAATAACCGGCTTTCTGATCGCCTCAAACAGCTTAAAGACAGCCTCAATTTTATCCATGGGGAGTAACTCGCAGGTTTCGGCCCGTTCAATAAAAATGATAGCCGACAGCGGAACAGTAATGTTTTCGTGAATAGATTTTTTGCCGCTCCAGGGAGCACCGTACAGGTACGGCACACCGTCCTGCATACGGACAATAGGCATATCGTCGTTGACGATTTTAGCCCCGGCATAGGTTGTCCACAAACCGGTGTGGGTAGATTTTCCCGTGCCTGAGGGAGCGGAAAATAAAAGCCCCTGGTTGTTGTAGGCAAGGGAAGAAGCGTGAATAATCGTTCCGTCTACACGGAGCAGGGCATACCGCAGAACCTCCTGAATCATATGATACGGTCGGCGGTCTTTATCCAGGCTCAAGACAGAAGACGGGCAGAACCAGGCTTCAACCTGAGAAAAATCGGGACTGCAGACGATTAAGTTTAAAATATCGTCTGTAATTTCCCGGATATAGTCTACAAAAGCATACCCACCCTCAGGTGTTAAAAACCATTGACGGCTGTTCACCTCAGCAATTAAAGTACCCTCTGGCGGCTGTATCTGCTTGCAATCTGTATGAATGGTGAAGCAAATATCCACGTTGGGGGTTTCTTCTATCTGATAAAAAGATAAATGGTGCTTTGCAAAATCGTCAAAATAATCGTCGGTCTTAATTGTCAGACCGCCCAGTTTATAAAAAAGAGGCATTTTCATCACTCCTATTGTTTCATTGTACCATGAACGGGTGGGGTTGTCAACGCTAAAAAACAACAGAAATAACAGCGTCAAAATCAGTAATTTTACAGATTGCCACTTGTTTTTACGGAGGAATTATGTTACAATAGAAAAATAGGTTACAACATAAGCGAGGAGAGAGACTGTTGAGAAACGTATTTGATGTTTTAAAAGAAAGAGAACTCATTGCCCAGACGACTCATGAAGACGAAATCAGAGAGCTTTTGGGCCGTGAAAAGGTTACTTTTTATATTGGATTTGACCCCACGGCAGACAGCCTGCACGTTGGGCATTTTCTGCAGATGGTGGTTATGCGTCATATGCAGGACGCAGGTCACCGTCCTATTGCCTTAGTCGGTGGCGGAACTGCTATGGTAGGTGACCCCTCCGGCAGAACTGATATGCGTCAGATGATGACGGTGGAAACCATTAACCACAACAGCGAATGCTTTAAAAAACAGCTTTCTACCATTGTAGACTTTTCCGAGGGAAAAGCCATTATGGTAAACAACGCTGACTGGCTTCGCGATTTAAACTACATTGAATTTTTACGTGACATTGGCTCCTGCTTCTCTGTTAACGAGATGCTCAGAGCAAAATGCTTCCAGACACGTTTGGAAAAAGGTCTTTCTTTTATTGAGTTTAACTATATGCTGATGCAGAGCTACGACTTTTTGCAGCTCAACAAAGAATACGGCTGTCAGATTGAGTTGGGCGGTGACGACCAGTGGAGCAATATCTTAGGCGGTATTGACCTGGTTCGCCGTAAGGAAAACAAGCAGGTTTACGGCATGACCTTTGCTCTTCTTACTACCTCTGACGGTAAGAAGATGGGTAAAACAGCAAAAGGTGCTCTCTGGCTTGACCCCAACAAGACAACGCCTTACGAATTCTATCAGTACTTCAGAAATGTTGGCGATGATGACGTTATTCGTTGCCTGAAGCTTATCACCTTTGTTCCCATGGAGGAAATTCATCGCTTAGAAAAGCTTTCCGGCCAGGAATTAAACGAAGCAAAGAAAATTCTTGCTTTCGAGGTTACCAAGCTGGTTCACGGCGAGGAAGAAGCGAAGAAGGCCATGGAAACCGCAGAAGGTTTATTTGCTAAAGGCGGTAATGTTGAAAACATGCCTTCTACTGAAATGGAACTGACAGAAGAAACCTACGGACTGTTAGATGTTATGCAGATTGCCGGCTTAATTCCCTCAAAAGGCGAGGGCCGCAGACTGATTCAGCAGGGCGGCGTTTCGGTGAACGATGAAAAGATTACCGATGTTGCTTACCAGATTACGGCTGATGCCATTCGCGAGGGTATTGTGATTAAAAAGGGTAAGAAAGTGTATCACAGAGTCACCGGCAAATAATATAGCAGTTAATACGTCCCCGGTTTTCCGGGGCGTATTTTATCTTAGAAAGAAAAAGGAGTGATCAGATGCCTATTAAAATTCCCAATGAGCTTCCGGCAACAAAAACATTGACAGAAGAAAATATTTTTGTAATTACGGAAACCCGGGCTCTGACCCAGGACATCAGACCCCTAAAGATTGCGATTTTAAACCTGATGCCCACGAAAATTGAGACAGAAACCCAACTTGCACGGCTTTTGGGCAACACCCCCCTGCAAGTTGAATTGACATTGTTGAACACCGGCAGCTATAAGTCTAAAAACATAAACGAAGAGCATATGCTGGCGTTTTATAAAACCTTTGACGAGGTTAAGGACGCAACCTTTGACGGCATGGTGATTACCGGTGCACCGGTCGAGAAAATGGAATTTGAAGATGTGATTTACTGGGACGAACTTTGCCGTATTTTTGAATGGACGAAAACCAACGTTACCAGCACATTTCATATTTGCTGGGGTGCTCAGGCGGGGCTTTATTATCATTACGGAATTCCCAAATACCCCTTAGAAGAGAAACTGTTCGGCGTTTTTGACCATACGGTTGAGCATAAATCTTCTATTTTGTTCCGTGGGTTTGACGAGGTATTCCGTGCACCCCATTCACGGCATACCACTATCTTACGTGAAGACGTTGAAAAGGTGCCGGAGCTTAAAATTCTGGCAAGCTCCAAAGAGGCGGGGCTGTATGTTATCAGTACAGACCAGGGCAAGCAGATTTTCGTGACAGGGCATTCAGAGTACGACAGAGATACTTTAAAAAAGGAATATCTGCGTGATATTAACGCAGGGCTTCCCATAGAGGTTCCCTATCAGTATTTCCCTGACGATGACCCCACCAAGGAACCGTTGGTTACCTGGAGAAGCCACGCAAACCTTTTATATTCAAACTGGCTGAATTACTTCGTATACCAGGTAACGCCTTATGATTTGACACAGATTAAGAAATAAATTTAAAAGACCGCCGAATGGGTGGTCTTTTTGCATATATAAAAATTTTTGAGAAACACTATGGTAAAAGGAGGTTTTTACCATGGTAGAACAAGATACAATTAAACTGCTCCGGGAATGTGACGCTGGGGTGAAAATGGGCGTTTCCAGTATTGATGATGTGATTGGATACGTTAAGGACGAAAAATTTAAGGAAATGCTTTCAGAGTGTAAGTCTGACCACGAAAAACTGCGGGGCGAGCTTCAGGGGTTGCTTCGGGATTATCACGATGAGGGCAAAGAGCCGAACCCCATGGCAAAAGGGATGTCCTGGATTAAGACAAATGCTAAACTGATGATGGACGAGTCAGACGAAACTATCGCTGATTTAATGACGGACGGTTGCAATATGGGTGTTAAGTCATTAAATAAGTATTTAAACCAGTATCAGGCGGCAGACGAAAAATCAAAGGACATGACCAAAAGCTTGATTCACTTAGAAGAACGGCTGGCGGAGAACATGAGACCGTACCTGTAAAAAAACAGGGCTATTACAAAACTGTAATAGCCCTGTTTTTAGATACTTTACTTACGTTTCGTTAGGAAAGTAACCAGCATTGCGGCGGTGCTAAAGAGAAAATATGTTCCTGCATATATCAGAAAAGCCGGGTCTTTTGTATCAAAAACGAGGTAAACAGAAAGGAGAAAAGCCAAAGCAAAAACAGCCGGCATATACCAAAGAGTTTTGAAATTTCGCCCGGCGTAGATACCGCTTCCAACAGAACAGATGGGATAGACTACATAAAAGAACAAGAGACAGACTGCCATTCCGGCATCGGCAGGAACAAAATGAACTGCCAATAGAAGTGGCAAAAACAGCACGAAAAGGGTAATTATGATGCTTCCTATGACCTTTTTCATTGTTATCCCTCCTACCTTATGTCTTTATTGTACTATAAGAACCGGGAAGAATCAAGTCTTTGATTTTATAGACGATTTTTGTGTAACTTTTCGGGGGAAATATCCTTGATTCTTTTAAAATTTTGTGATATAATTTAAAATCCAGACATTTTCTCACTTTTTGACATTTTGACGTTTAACGATATACAATTACTAATGATAGTTGGGGGCAGGAAAGATGAAAGCGAAGTTATCTTCGATTTGGTATGAAGCATTAAAGCTGTTAAAGGAAAAGCCGGAAATCAGCCAATCGGCATACGACCATTGGATTGAGCCGTTACTACCGGTGGGCATTACAGACAGTGCTATTTATTTAAAGGTTCCAACAGAGCTGCATTTTGAAATTGTGAAATCTATGTATTTGGATTTTATCAAGGAAGCAGTGAATCTGTGCTCGGACACATTTTATAATATTGAGCTGTTAGACTACAATCAGCCCTTGCCGCCGGAACTTGAAACTACGGTTTCCTATTTAGGCAGAAGCGACGATGCAATTACGCTAAACCCCCGTTATACCTTTTCATCTTTTGTCGTTGGCGATTCAAACCGTTTAGCACACGCTGCCAGCCAGGCTGTTTCCGAACGTCCGGCTGATGCGTTTAACCCCCTGTTTATCTATGGCGGTCCGGGACTGGGTAAAACCCACTTGGTGCAGGCAATCGGTAACCGCATTAAGGAAAACAACCCCGGGGCCAATATTTTATATATTACCAGTGAAAAATTTACCAACGATTTTATCAATACCTTAATTGATAAAAAGACGGTGGATTTTAGAAACAAATACAGAACCTGTGATGTTTTGATTATTGACGATATTCAGTTTATCTCCAATAAAGATCAGACCCAGGTTGAATTTTTCCATACCTTTAACACCCTGCACGAGTCCAACAAACAGATTATCATTACCTCCGACCGTCCTCCCAGAGAAATTAAGGAGTTAGAGGAGAGAATGAGAAACCGCTTTGAATGGGGCCTGATTGTAGACATTAAGCCGCCGGATTTGGAAACCCGTGTTGCAATTTTAAAGAAAAAAGCAAGCGAAGAAAACTTTGAAGTTCCTGACGAGATTCTTTTCTACATAGCGGAGAACCTAAAGTCTAATATCAGAAACTTAGAGGGCGTTTTAAAGCGTTTGACGGCTTACAACGTGCTTATGGGCAAGCCTATTACCATGCAGCTTGCTGATGAAGCCATTAAGGAATTTTTAAGTAAGTCAGACGATCCTCACGTTAACACGGAATATATTTTATCCATTGTGTCAAATTACTTTAATTTGACCTCTGATGAAATTCTGTCCTCTAAGAGAACCCAGGAGATTTCCTATGCACGGCATATTGCCATGTACTTAATGCGTGAATTTACGGGGCTTTCTCTGCCGAAAATCGGTAAAGAATTAGGCGGCAGAAACCATGCGACTATTTTAAACGGTATTAAAAACATTAAAGACAGCATGGAAAAGAACGAAGATACGAAAAAGATTGTTGAAGAACTGATTACAAACTTAGAAAACAGACAGTAAGCGAGGTGGCGGCGTGAAGATTCAAATCGAAACAGAGTTTATTAAGCTGGATCAGCTTTTAAAGTTTGCAGGGATTGCCTATTCCGGCAGCGATGCGAAGGAACTGATTTGGTCCGGTGCCGTCAGTGTTAACGGCGAGTCCTGCGAGATGCGTGGGAAAAAGATACGTCCCGGTGATGTTGTTTTTTTAGAACTGGGGGACGAATATCTGGAAATTACGGTGGAATAGCCTATGTATATTAAGAGCCTGACCCTGAAAAATTTCCGAAATTATGAAACCCAGAGCCTGACCTTTGACAAGGCGACTAACGTATTTCAAGGCAATAACGCTCAGGGTAAAACCAATCTTTTGGAAGCGTTATATCTTTTCAGCATGGGCAAATCTTTCCGCACCAATCAGGATTCGGATTTAATCCGTTTTGGGGAAAGCTACACTAAGGCGGAGCTTCGGTTTTGCGACAGAAACCGGGAGCACGTTTTAGAGATTATTATTCTGCGGGATAAGAAAAAGCAGATTAAAATTAATGGTCTTACCATCAGTCGGTTGAGTGAGCTGGTAGGGCATTTAAACGTGGTTTTGTTTTATCCGGAGGAATTGGGCCTGGTCAAAGAAGGGCCTCATATCCGTCGGCGGTTTATGGACGTTGCACTCTCACAGCTGCGGCCGGGGTATTATCATACCTTAGGGCGGTATCAGCGGGTGGTGGACCAGCGGAATAAACTGATTAAAAAAATTCGTATGTCAGGTGGCAATAGCCTTTCTGATACTATGTTTGTCTGGAATGAAAAACTGGCAGAACTCGGCATGACGCTGATGCAGTATCGGGAAGAGTTTATGCAGCGGTTGGGCGTTTTGGCACAGAAGGCACATTTTGAAGCCTCCGGCGAAACTCTTACCTTAGTGTATAAACCCCGGTTTGAGACAAAAGAAGCTTTTTTGGAGAAACTGGAGACCGGTTTTGACAGAGAGCTGGAGCAGGGGTATACCTTATATGGCCCTCATCGTGAGGATTTTGAGATTTTTATTAACGATAAAGAGGCAAAAACCTTTGGTTCCCAGGGACAGCAGAGGAGTGCGGTGCTCTCCTTGAAGCTGGCCCAGGCGGATTTGTTGTTCGAAGAATATGGAGAATATCCTGTTTTGCTGCTTGACGATATTATGAGTGAATTAGACCAAACACGGCGGGCTTATCTTGCCGGAAAGATTCCGGATAAGCAGGTGTTTATTACCTGTACGGAGCTGGACGCGTTGCTCCATAGGGGCAAGATTTTCACAGTATCCGGCGGCAAGGCAGCCATGCAAGAATAAAGAGGGAAGCGTATGTTTTTACATTTGGGTTCTGATGTAGTTGTGAACATGGCAGACGTAATTGCTATTTTGGATTTAGACGTTACCAGTACTTCAAAAATCACCCGTGAGTTTTTGGCGATTGCCGAAGATGAGGGGTTTGTTGTGAACGTATCAGAGGATTTGCCGAAATCTTTTGTGATTACGGAAATTGATAAAAAAAGCCGCGTGTTTGTGTCACCGATTTCCACGGCAACGCTACTGAAGCGGGCAAAAAGTAACGGCGGAATTTCTGAAATTGATTACGTAAAATAAGAAAATTAAAAGGCTTTAGCAAAATGATTTCATTTTGCTAAAGCCTTTTTTAGAGATACATGCAAAATAGTGCGGTCTGTGCATTTTGTTACAGCCTTTTTAGGGATGGACGCAAAATAGTGCAGATTGGATAAACTGAATCCCGCCGGCGTACATAGGTACGCCTAGAGGTGAAGTTTATTCAAAGCACAAAGCATTTTTTATTTAGAAATTTGTTGTACAACAAATTTCTACCATAATTTTTCTTTCTTATTTTGTTGCTACTTCAAAAACCCGCAACGCTTGGGTGCTTTGTGCGGTCTGTGCATTTTGCTACAGCTCCTTTTATCTTCTGACGGGATACAACTGTATGGTATTGCCACCGTCAACAACCAGCTCAGCACCGGTGGTGTTTCTGGCGTGTGCAGCGAAATACCAAACGGCATCGGCAACATCTTCGCCTACGGCAACATCGCCGATGGGTGTAAACCGAGAGGGAACATTTGCGTAAAATTCCGGATTCTTTTCCCATCTGTCGGTTTTAATCATGCCCGGCAGAACGGCGTTTACACGAATGTTATACTGACCTAAGTCTAAAGCCATGGCACGCATCATACCCAGCTGACCGCTTTTTGATGCAGAATATGCAATACGGTTGGGAATAGCACGGTAGGCGGTGTTTGAGTTTACAAAAACAATACTGCCGCCGCCCTTTTCTTTCATGCGTTTTGCTGCCAGTTCGCAAAGGTAATAATTCCAAACCATGTTTGTGTTAATAACACGCATAAAGTCCTTCAGGGGATTTTCAAAGATTTCAATGCCCAGGCCCTGGTCAGCTGCGTTCAGAACCAGGGAATCTACAAAAATACCTTCTGCATCGAGAAATTCAAATAGTTTTTCGGCCGCTTTTTCATCAACGCAGGTTTCGTTTATTAAGGAATCAATGGCGTAGCCGATGATTTTTACCTCGGGGAAATTTTTTCTGTAATTAGTTTCGGCCTCGGAAACTTTTTCTGAGTTTCTGCCGGTGAAAACAACGTTATAGCCCTCTTTTGCAAATTTTTCTACAATGGCAACGCCTGTGTTGATGCAGGCTCCCGTAACTAAAACTGTGTGCATACTAAAACCTCTTTTCCGTTATCGCTTTAGAAATAGAATTCTGTTTTTTTCGGTCTGATGTCTGTCAGCGTTCCCTTGTAGTGCCGCAGGGTATGGGGCTCGTAGGGGTGCTTCAAACATTCTTCCTCGTTAATTTCAATGCCAAGACCCGGCTTGTCGGGAATGGTCATATAGCCATCGGCGTAGGTGAGACTTTCGTCGGTTACGTCTTTTCGCCACTCAACATCGGAATACATAATTTCAAGGATTTCAAAGTTAGGACAAGTAGCAGCCAGCTGCAGAGTTGCCGCGTTTGCGACCGGTCCGGAGGGGTTGTGGGGAGCAAAAGGAATATATCTGCTTTCGGCTTCAGCCGCAATTTTCTTGAGCTCCATAATGCCGCCGGCATGAGAAATATCCGGCTGGATATAATCCGCTGCCATTAAATCAAACATTTTTTTATAGTCCCAACGGGTATATAACCGTTCTCCGGCAGAAATGGCAACAGGGGACTTATCTCTTACAGCCTTTAGAGCGTCCAGGTTATCCGGCGGAACAGGTTCTTCGAAGAACATAGGCTTAAAGGGTTCTAATTCTTTTGCGATTTTAATACCGGTGGGAATGTTAAATCTGCCATGCCCCTCGATTAAAATATCTACGCTATCGCCGACAGCTTCTCGAACTGCTGCAACATTTCTGAGAGCCTTATCAAGATCGGCATTTGAAATGTTTAAATAGTTTTTGCCGAAGGGGTCCCACTTTAAAGCAGTAACGCCGCGTTTGGCAGCTATTTTAGCCTTTTCACCAAATTCTTCCGGCTCCTTGGCACCTGCGAACCAACCGTTTACATAAATTCTGACTTTGTCATGTACCTTGCCGCCTAACAGCTGGTACACGGGAACGTTCAGGCTTTTTCCTAAAATATCCCACAATGCCATTTCCACCGCTGACAGAGCGGACATCAAAACAGCACCGCCTCTCCAGTAGGCATCACGGTAAATGTCATGCCAATGTTTTTCAATGGTTAACGGATTTTTGCCGACAAGATATTCTTTAATATGTTCCACGGCACCAATCAGGGCTTTTTCCTTGTATTCCAAAGTGGCTTCGCCGACACCGTTAATACCCTCATCGGTATAAACCTTTACAAAAACCCAGTTGGTTCTGAAGCAATCAACCGTAAACACCTTAATGTCTGTTACTTTCATACTTGTACCTCCTTGTAAATTTCAGGGATAATTGTATTTTTAAATGAAAATTCTTTTACATTGATTTCGTCAAACATTCCCCAGTGAACAGGAACGGCAAACTGCGGATTGATGGCTTCGCAAAACCGCTTTGCATCGTCCATGTTCATATTGTTTCCAACGCCGTTTATCGGCAGAAAAGCGGCGTAAATATCCTTGGGAATATCGCAGAAAATTTCGCTGTTATACAGCGTGTCGCCGGTTATGTAGTATTTTTTGTTGCGGTATTCAATGATAACACCAATGGGAGTAGGGTCGCTGTGCTCAGCCTTTACAGCGGTAAAGCGAATGTCGCCGTGGGTCCATTGGGTATGTCGGTTAAACAAAACAAAATTGTTTTTACCGCCAATTTTCCTGACCTCGCTCCATACAGAGGCAGGGGCAAGCACCGTAACCGCTGTGTTTTCGCTGAGAAAATGGGCAACGGTTTCCGGGTCGAAGTGGTCTATATGATTATGAGTAAAAATCATAATATCCGGCTTAATTTGCAGAAAAGCTTCACAAACAGGCACCCGGCGAAATTTTGCGGCATCTATTTTTTGAACACTATCTGAAAAATAGGGGTCAATCATAATTTTGGTATCACAGGTCTCAAACAAAAGACCTGCCTGTCCCAGAAAGGTTATTTTCATATATGCACCACCTTAGCTTGACAATATGTTATTTTTATTATATACTATTTCTTACTGTGAAAATACAAATATATTACTATATTTATTAGAAATATTACTGTTATGGGGTGTTTGTATGCATTTGGTATTACCGGAGATTGTAGCCGTGGGCATTTATAATTCCCGGCTGGCGGTTAAGGATAAAAAGGTTACGAAAAATCGAAAGACAACCATGTTTGAGCTTGAGATTCCTATTCAAAAAGGCGGCATTTCCTACATAGATGCCGAAGCCGTTTCCATTGAGCCCGATTTGTTGATTTGTGCAAAACCCGGACAAATACGCCATACCCGGCTGCCCTTTACTTGCTATTATGTGCATATGATTGTACGGGAAGGGCTTCTTTACGATGTTTTAATGGAGCTTCCGTCTTTTTTTAAAACAGAAAAGCTGGAGGTATATAAAAAGCTCTTTAAAAAACTTGCGGAGTGTTACGGTTCAGGTGTGGAGGAAGACGAGCTACTCCTGCAAAGCCTGATTTTAGAGCTTGTTCATATGTTAAAACGGGACTCCGCAAGAGAAAACAGGCTGAAAAACGTTCGGCGAAGCAACGATGTAATGATTGACAAGGTGATTAAATACATTAAGGAAAATTTGCAGGCAGACCTATCACTAGATGCCATAGCGGCGTATGTTAATTTGAGCTCCATTCATTTTCACAACTTTTTTAAAACAACAACAGGGAAGACCTTGCACAGTTTCGTTGAGGAACAACGCATAAAAAAAGCGTCCAATCTGCTTGTTACAACGGATTGGACGCTTACACGCATCTCGGAAGAATGTGGGTTTTCTTCACAATCGTATTTCAGTTATGCATTTAAACGAAAAATGCACATGACCCCGAGGGAGTTTGCAAAAACAGCACTTAACAGATACGGTGCTGATGCAAAGACTTAAGGGCTGATTTTACACAATAACAGCCTGATTCTGTTTTTCCTTAATGGTCTTTAACAGCTCGGACAGGGACTTACCGGCTTTTAACATCTCGTAGTTTGCCATGATGCTTTCATATACAGCATCGTCCTTGGCAAGGCCGGCAACTTCCGTCAGAATCACTTCCGGTGTCATGGGTTCTTCACCCTCGCGGCGGAAGAGGAGAGAAGCGGCGATGGCAGCTTCGATAAAGTCAGTTGCAACGCCCTGCTCACGGCAGAGGTTTAAAGCACCAATCATACGGTCGTTGGGGGACAGCTTACGCTTAATGTCGCCACCAACACGGGCAGCGGTATCACCCAGCTGCTTGTTAGAGAAGCGGTAAACCAGGTTTTCAACGTGGTTATTGAGGCCCTGGAATTCTACGCCGTATTTTTTGCTCATAGCCAGAGCTGATTCCTGCATAGCACGGAGAACAATCAGTTCAACTTCGGGAATACCGATGGCTTCCCAGATGGTTTCCTTGCCGGAGTACTGTCCTAAATAAGCAGTAGACGCATGGCCCATGTTATGAACGAACAGCTTTCTTTCAATGTAGTAAGAGAAAGGAGCAAAGGGAACCAGATTCTCAATTGCGGGAATCTCGCCGCGGAATGCGTTTTTATCAACGGGCAGGCGGTCGTAGCGTTCCACGCAGACACGAAGGGGATTGCCGTCTTTCATAGCATCGGTCTGAATGGGAACCATTCTGCCGATGGAGGCTTCAACAAAGCCGACCTTGTCTAAGAAAGCACGTTCTTCTTCAGTCATTAAATCAGAAATCATACCCTTTAAGAATTCATCGGCACCGATTAAGTTTTCGCAGATGATAATATCTAAGGGCTGTTTGTTACCCGTTGTAAAACGACGAACGATACCTTCTTTAAAGGGTTTTACAACGAATTTTAAAACGTTAACACCAACAGCGGTTGCACAGAGGTCAGCTTCAGCAATGGCATTTGCCACAGCGTCTAAATCGTTACCGTCGATACCGCTGATGTTTTGTACCATAACCTCGTCATAGCCTTCGCCCTTTAAAATTCTGACGGGGTATTCTTTTTTTGTATTGAGCATTGACAGCAGCTCCTGGTTAACGTCAACAAAGCTGACAGCATAACCTGCCTGGAACATCAGCTGGCCGATAAAGCCACGACCGATGTTACCGCCGCCGTACATAACAGCTTTTTTCATTTTGTTCTCTCCATTCTTTATCAGCCGGGCTGGTTTTCTTCCATGAACTTTTTGATTTCTTCATAGGACTTAATACCGGTAGAAGCACCAACAGCCATAACGCAATGAGTTGCAACCGCGTTAGCAAACTGAGCACTTTCGGTCATAGACATACCGTGAGTTAAGCCATAGAGGAAGCCGGAGCAGAAGGAGTCACCGGCACCGGTGGTGTCAACCGGCTTGTAGCCTAAATATGTAGGCATAACTACGCCTTCAGAGTCTTTTGTTTCACGAACGTAGCAACCGTCTTTACCAACTTTAATAGCAACGTGCTTTGCACCTAAATCAAAGAAGCAGTCAGCAATTTCGTTTAAATCTTCTTTGCCGCCGGCAAACATTCTTGCTTCATCAATGCTGGGAATGAAGTAGTCAATGTAGGGCATACAGGGACGGATCACTTCAACCCAACGGCCGGAGTTATCCCAAGCACTGTCTAAAACAGTGATTTTGCCCATTTCTTTACATTTCTTTAAGAATTTTGCACAAGGTTCACCATCAAAGCCGGGCATTAACATAGTGCCGGCAACAAAGACAACCTTTGAATCACGAATAACGTCATAATTAACGTCGCTCTCAGTAAAAGCACCGTTTGCACCAACGCAGTGCAGGAAAGAACGCTCGCCTGTGTCATCAACAATAACAACAGAAGCTGAGGTGGGGTGATCTTTACTTACTTTAATACCGTCGGTTGTTAAACCGTGTTTCTTTACTTCGCCCAGCATAAAAGCACCAAAACCGTCGTCACCAACCATGCCTAAGAGGGCAATGTTAGCACCCAGTTTTTTCATATCAACGCCGGCATTTACAGCACAACCACCAGTGTAGAGGTCTAAGCTGTCAATCTGGTCAAGTTTACCGGGGTCGGGGAGCTTTGTAATGGGTTTTGCAATACAGTCAGCAACAAAAATGCCGACGCAAGCTACATCATACATTTGTATATCCTCCTAAAAATAAAACTTACTAATATATAGTCCTACCAACCATTATACACCCAATTTTCGGCAAACGCAAGTACTATTTTAGCAGGTTTTGGGGAATTTTCCAAAGTTGACAATTATAAAAAAACATAGTATAATAAAACAGTTATATAATATTTTTATTAAAGAGTGTGATACTATGGTCCTTGCAATAGACATCGGTAATACGAACATTGTGCTTGGCGGCTTTGTAGATGATGAGCTTGCTTTTGTTGCCCGTATTGCAACCAATTCTTCCAAAACAGAAGATGAATATGCTACAAAAATCGGGAGCATTTTAAGGCTCCACGGGATTGATAAAGCTACCATTCAGGGTGCCATTATTGCCTCGGTTGTGCCGCCACTGAATACCGTTATGAAGCGGGCTATTAAAATGGCCTACGGGGTGGACGCTTTGCTGGTTGGCCCCGGTATTAAGACGGGCATTAACCTTCATTGTGATAACCCGGCATCGGTGGGTGCGGATTTAATTTGTGCCTGCGTGGCAACTCATCATATTTACGGAAGCCCGTCTTTGATTATTGATATGGGAACGGCTACCAAAATTATGATGATGGACCAAAACGGTGCTTTTTGCGGTGCTTCTATTATCCCCGGTGTGAACATTGGGTTAAAAGCTTTAGCAAGCGGCACGGCACAGCTCCCTCAGATTAGCCTGGAGGCACCGGCTTCCGTTGTTGGGAAAAACACGGTGGACTGTATGCGTTCCGGCGTTGTGTTCGGTAATGCCTGCATGATTGACGGCATGATTGACAGGTTTAACGAAGCTGCAGGAGTAACTTTTAAGGTTTATGCAACCGGCGGCTTAGCACCGACGATTTTATGCCATTGCAAGCATGAGTTTACCTTTGATAATGATTTGGTTTTAAAAGGCTTGAACATTTTATATAAGAAAAATAAATAAATTACTTTGTTGTCTACCCGTTTGGGAAGATATAAATTAAATTTGCGTTGTACCGCATTTGCGGACGACAGCAAGGAGGAATTTTTTATGCAAACAACAAAGAAGTGGTCAACTAAGACTTTGGTGCTCGGAGCTGTGCTGACCGCACTGGTTTTCCTGCTGCAGATGATGGGGTCGTTCATTCATTTCGGTCCTTTTTCTGTATCTCTGGTGCTGATTCCAATTGTTATTGGTGCAGCTACCTGCGGTTTTGAAGTCAGTGCGTATCTCGGATTGGTATTTTCCGTTGCCGTTTTCGCCAGCGGCGATGCTGCGGCATTTATGGCGGTTGATGTTTTCGGAACCATTGTAACAGTTGTCTTAAAAGGCGTTCTCTGCGGTCTTTGTGCCGGATTGGTTTACAAAGGCGTTATGAAACTGTTTGGCAAGAATATGGTTGCTGTTTTAGCTGCGGCAATTGTATGCCCCATAGTTAACACAGGCGTCTTCTTGCTGGGCTGTTTAGTCTTTTTCATGGATACAGTTGTAGCCTGGGGTCAGGCGGCAGGCTTTGGTGACGTTGGTCAATATTTGATTCTGGGTCTTGTCGGAGCAAACTTCTTATTTGAAATAGCTTCCAACATTGTTTTAAGCCCGCTGGTTGTTAGACTGCTAAATATTAGAAAAAAACAACAATAATAAAAACTCCCCCTCGTATGAGGGGGAGTTTTTTGCTTTATAGATCAAAGAACTCAGTTTTTACCGTTCCGTTTGCCACAGTCAAAATGGCATAAGAGCAAGTGGGGTAGCACACGGAGCCGGGGTTTATAAGACGAATACCGTCTTGTATTTCATCGGTTCGTTTGTGAGTATGACCGAACAAAACGACAGAGCAATCGTTCTTCTTAGCCTGGTAAATAAGTCCGCTAAAATCCCGCTTAACACGCTCCTGGTGGCCATGGGTAATGTAAAACCGGATTCCCTCAAAGGGTAAAGCCGTAAAATACGGTTTTTCAGCGTACCATTCATTGTTGCCGCTGACGGAAACAATAGGTGTAAGAGGCGGAACCATGTAGCTGATATACTCACAGTCACGCTCTACATCGCCGCAGTGGATAATCTGGTCTATCTTGCCGCACTGCTCTAAAACCATATCAATCCGATTTGTGTCGTTATGGGTGTCACTCAAAAGTAAGATTCTCATAAAGTCACACCGTTTGCAAAATTCTCAAGCATACGAAGACCTGTTTTGCCACTTTTTTCGGGGTGAAACTGCGTCAGGTGAATGGACTCGGTTTCAACCAATACATCTGCCACAGCACCGTATTCCACCGTTGCAGCCACTGTGGACTTATCAGCGGCGTCGACATAGTAGGAATGTACAAAATACACATAGGGCGGTATCTCTACGCCGGTAAGCAGGCGGGATTCTTTCTGAACGTTCAAATGATTCCAACCGATTTGGGGAATCTTTAAACCGCTGTCGGCCGGGAAGCGTTTTACGGTTCCCTTTAAAAGGCCGAGACCCTCGCAGTCTCCCTCTTCGCTGTACTCATACAAAAGCTGCATACCAAGGCAGATGCCTAAAAAGGGCGTTTTCTTTGCCACAACTTCTTTAACAACGGTATCAAGCTTTGCGGCTTTTAATTTGTCCATAGCGTCACGAAAGGCACCTACGCCGGGGAGCACCACCCGGTCAGCAGATAGAATTTCTTTCGGGTCAGCGGTAACGGTTACGTCCTGACCTAAGTATAAAAAAGCTTTTTCGACGCTTCGGAGATTTCCGGCGTCGTAGTCTAAAATTGCAATCATGTTTTTCCTCACCCAAGCAGAGTTTTAATTTTTTCAACCAAAGCCAGAATTCGTTCTGACTCCATTTTCATGCTGACACGGTTCACCACGAAGCGAGCAGAGAGGTCGCAGATTTCTTCCAAGACCACTAAGCCGTTTTCCTTTAGGGTTTTGCCGCTTTCCACAATATCTACGATGACCTCGGAAAGACCAACCAAGGGAGCAAGCTCAACTGAACCGTTTAATTTAATCAGCTCAACGGACTGCTTTTTAACATGGTGGTAGTAGTTTTTCGCTATTTGGGGATATTTTGTTGCTACACGCATGTTGTGAATTTCGTCTAAATGCCCCTCTAATTCTTTCGGGCCGGCAACTGCCATACGGCAGGCACCAAAGCCTAAGTTAATCATTTCATACAGGTTTTTGCCGGACTCCAGCAGCGTATCTCTGCCCACAACACCGATGTCTGCCGCACCGTATTCCACGTAGACGGGAACGTCGGTGGCTTTAACCAGAATAAATTTAAATTTATTCTTTTCATCGGTAAAAATCAGCTTTCTGGATTTTTCACGTAATTCGCTAATATCCAGTCCTGCCTGTTCTAAAAGGTCGATGGTCAGCTCTGCCAGGCGACCCTTTGCTAAAGCAATTGTAATATATTCCATTAGTTTTTGGCGCCTCCTTCGCAGTGGTTACAATGGCAGTCCTCGCCATGTCCAAGCAGTTCATGGAGGTCTGCCGGCGTGGTTTCGCCGGTTTCAACATTATAAATTTCGGCAGCGTGTTCACTAGCAATCGTCAAAACGCCCTGAATGGCATTTGCTTCCGCGTACGCCTTAAGTGCCGCCGGTGATTCGTCAGCCAGAGCCAATTCTGCCACATAACCGCTTTCTCGGAGAGAGGTAAGAATTGTATGAGCCAAAGCGTTATCTTTGCAGGAAACAAGGAAATCGGAGCCGTAAACGGGCTCTAAAGCGTTCTGTCGAGATAAAACGGTCAGCAAGCGGTCTGTGCCGATTGCCATGCCCACCGCCGGCAGGTCAGTACCGAATTCACCGGACAGACCATCGTAGCGGCCACCGGCACAAATGGAGTAGCCAATGCCGTGGGTAATGCCTTTGAAAATGATGCCGGTGTAGCGGTTCATACCTTGTACCAGCGATAAATCAATAGAAATATAGTCTTCATAGCCGTAGTCACATAAAATCTGATACACGGCCTTTAAGTTGCGAATGGCTTCTTTTGCCTGGTCGTTTAACAGGCTCATATCAAGCCGGTCTAACACCTTAGGACTGCCAAAAAGAGAGGGCAGTTCTTCTAAGAGTGCAGCCAGTTTCGGCTCTACCTGCAGGGATTTTACAAATTCGGAAATGGCGAGGGTGTCCTTTTTATCAATGAGGACTCTTAGTGCCTCGGAGTCTTCCTCGGAAAGATCGGAATCGGCAATGATGGACTTATAAAAATCCACCTGACCGATTTCAATCTGAAAACGTTCTAAGCCGGCAGCTAAGAGTGCTTCAATGGCACAGCAGATAACCTCGCTGTCCGCCAAGTCGCTTTTTACGCCAAAGAGCTCAATACCTGCCTGACAGAATTCACGCTCACCGGAGGTGTTCTGGTCTAAATAACGAAAAACCTTGCCGCAGTAATACAGACGCTTGGGATAGCACCCGTCGTCTAACTTGCAGGCAACCATGCGGGCAAGACAGGTGGTAATATCCGGTCGGAGTACCAAAATCCGCCCCTGGGCATCGAAAAATTTAAACATGGTTTCCTGAGGAATTTTACCGCTGGGGGTATCGAATGCATCGTAAAACTGCATAACCGGCGTTTCGGCTACCATATAACCGTAGCTTTCAAACACGTCGGAAATTGCTGCCTCGGTTTTCATTTTATTTGTACATTGACGGGGGAGTACATCTTGTGTACCCTCCGGCGTATAACGTTTCCAATCTGCCATAATAGCCTCCCTGAAAGTGTATATTCGCTAATTACATAATTATACAACAAATTTCATAAAGTTTCAATATGATTTTGTTAAAAAGCAGAAAAAAGCCGCCGATGTTTACATCGGCGGCGAATGTATTCAGATTACGGCAGGGGTGTAATGTCAATACAGTCAAATCCTGATAAGAAATCCTTTAAGAAGCTATAAATACCGTCTAAACATCCTTGCGTATCACACTGAATATCCAGGGGCATTAAGGGGTCGTGGAGGGATAGGCGGAGCAGGAACCAACCGTCACCAATGTTTACGCGAACACCCTCGAAGTTAGGTTCTTCCAGACTCATGTTATCGGAAGCCTTTACGGCTTCGGAGAGTGCGTCTAAAATTTTCTGGCCACATTCTTTAAAGTTCTCAGTGGTTAAGTTAAGGCGATGACCGGCAGCCAGCTTAGGCTCTTTTAAAGTAGCAATCAGCTCGGTGAGCTTTCTGCCTTCGGCTCGCATATTAACAGCTTTAATTAAGAGCTTTGTTACAAGGTAAGCACCGTCATCTAAGAAGTAGTTTTCAGAAAGTGCCGCATGGCCGCTGGTTTCAATGGCCAGAGGGCAGTATGCACCCTCTTTGTTTAAACGCTTTGCTTCGTTAATAACGTTTTTATAACCGCGTTTAAATCTGTGGTGAACGCCGCCTAAGTCGTTTTTAATAAATTCAGCAAGGCCCGTTGAGGTAACAGAGTCTGTTACGATGGTACCTTTCTTTTCTTCTAAGAGAACGGCGGAAATTAGAGCGATTAAGCGGTTTTTGTTGATTTCGCCGCCTTTATCATCAACGATAGCGGCACGGTCAACGTCGGTATCAAAGATAACGCCCAAGTCAGAGCCGGAGTCTAAAACAGCCTTGGAAATAGCTGCCATAGCCTCTTTATCTTCGGGGTTGGGAATGTGGTTCGGGAAGGAACCGTCAGGCTCTAAGAAGCAGCTGCCGGAAACGTCAGCACCTAAGGGAGCCAGAACCTTTTCAGCGTAGAAACCGCCGGCACCGTTACCTGCATCAACCGCAATTTTCATGCCGGCAAAGGGAGTTTCTGAACCGGTACCCTTTTTAATAATATCTGCAATCTGAGCCGCATAGCGGGATAAGTAATCAAAGGTTTTAACTTCGCCTGGCTTTTTGGGGCTGAAAGCGTAGCCATCTTGAGCGTATGTTAAGATTTCGGTAATATCAGCACCTTCTAAACCGCCTTCACGGGTGAAGAATTTAAGACCGTTACGGTTAAAGGGCAGGTGGCTGGCAATCAGCATAATAGAAGCAAAAATGCCAAGCTCAGCGTCAATTGTGCTCATAAACATTGCCGGGGTTGTACAGAGAGAAAAGTCATACACAGAAGCACCGGTAGCGGTAATAGCACGGAGGCAAGCGTTTTTAATACGCTGTGCAGAAACACGGCTGTCATGACCGATTGAGATGGTAATTTCTTCTGCTTTAACACCATATTTTTCCTGCAGAAAGGCAACAAAGCCAGCAGCAATTGCCTCAACTACGGGGTCTGTTAAGTTAATTTCGGCACCGGGAATTCCTTCGCTTCCCACGCCGCGGATATCACTGCCGTTTTTTAAGGCAGCCCATTCTTTCGTCAGCATTTACATCATTCCTTATTCAAAAATTTTGATACAACTCTATAAAATCAGTATACCAAAGTTTCCGCTAAAAAGCAAGAAAAAAAGACTGCTGATTTTACTAAAATCAGCAGTCTGTAAAAAAATCTTATTTTTCAGTTGCAGGAGCTTCAACAGCATCACCAATGGTGTTTACAACCTCTTCTGTGTAAGAAGTGGGTTCTTCTTCAGCGGCAGGAGCTTCTTCAGCTGCGGGAGCTACAACTTCAGGTTCGGGGAGAAGAGCACGAATGGAAAGAGCAATCTTCTTGTTTTCCCAGTCGATGTCAACAATCTTAACGTCAACTTCCTGACCAATGGTAAGCTCGTCCTGGGGCTTGCCGATACGCTTGTTGGCAATCTGAGAAATATGAATCAGACCGTCAACGGTGGGCATAATTTCAGCGAATGCACCAAAGGGCAACATACGAACGATTTTAGCGGAAACAACGTCACCAACGTTTAATTTGGATTTAGCAATTTCCCAGGGGTTTTCTAAGGGGTTCTTGTAGCCCAGAGAAATTTTCTTGGTGTCTTCAGCAATGTCTTTAATATAAACTTCAATGCTGTCACCAACTTTAACAACATCGGAAGGATGCTTAATTCTTGCCCAGCTCAGTTCAGAAATGTGAACTAAACCGTCAACACCGCCGATGTCAACAAAAGCACCAAAGCTTGTCAGAGATTTTACGATACCGGTATATTTCTTACCAACTTCAGCTGCTTCCCAGAAAGCTTTCTCAAGCTCCTGCTTCTGAGCAACTAAAACGGTCTTGATGTTACCGACAATCCGTCTTCTGCTTTTATTTAAGTCTAAAATTTTAAAGGGAACAACTTTTCCAACGAGTTCGTTTAAGTCGGTTAAATACCGATCGTTTGCAAGTGACGCAGGAACGAATACACGGAAGCTCTTATATGTAACTATAATACCGCCGTTAACAACGCCGTCTACTTTCCCTTCCAGAATATCGCCGTTTTCGCGAGCTGTTTCGATTGCTTCCCATGTTTTGAAGGAATCGAGCCGCTTTTTAGAAAGGGTAATTTTGCCTTCCACGTCATTAACACGGACAACATATCCTTGAATTTCGTCGCCAACCTTAACAATATCTTCAGGTGTAAGATTGGGATCGTCTGAAATCTCAGAAGCGGGGATTACACCGTCCTGCTTAACGCCTAAGTCCACGATTACTTCAGTCGGACCTACCTCGATAACAGTACCGGTTACAACATCTCCTGAGTTAATTGATTTCAGAGATTCTTCTAAGAGTGTTGCAAAGTCTTTGTCTTGGTTTTCCATCTTGTTGATAGCCTCCTTAATTATAACCGCCGGTGTTGATGCACCAGCAGTAATTCCAACGCGCTTGTTTTGAAACTGCTTAAGATCGCCTAATGCGTCAATAGTTTCGGCACAATATGCCTCAGAGCAGACGCTACTGCAAATTTGATACAGCTTTTGGGTGTTGGAACTGTTTTGTCCACCCAGCACCAGCATAACGTCAACTTCTTTTGCGAGCATTTGGGATTCGGCTTGTCTCTCTTCAGTCGCATTACATATTGTATCAAATATTACTGTGTTTTGGCAAGTTTTTTTTAAAAAAAATATTATTTTTTTGTAAATATTTTTATTAAATGTGGTTTGAGCCACAATACAGACCTTTTCAGAGGTAGGAGTCAAGGATTCTGCCTGCTCTAAATTTTCAATAATCGTCGCAGAATTATCGCACCAACCATTGATGCCGATGACTTCCGGGTGCTGGCTGTCACCGATAATCAGAATCCGGCAACCATCTTCGTGATGCCGGCTGACTAAGGTGTGAATCTTTTTTACAAAGGGGCAGGTTAAATCTACATAGGGAATGCCTTTTGCTTCCAGCTCCTGATAAATCTGTTTGGGAACGCCGTGGGTACGGATGATAACCGTTTCGTTGTCTGCCAGCTCGTCAATCGTTTGAACCACACGAACGCCTTTCTTTGCTAAATCATCTACCACCTGGGCGTTATGAATAATAGGCCCAAGGGTGCAATATGCTTTACCCGTTTCCTCAGCACATTGATATGCCCGGTCAACAGCACGGGCAACGCCGAAGCAAAAGCCTGCGGTTTTGGCTACTCTAATGTCCATGTATAGGTCTCCTTTTTAATGGGCTTTTCACCGTAGCCGGCAGTGTGGAGAAGCATCTGAATCAGATAATCGCTGACCTCCTGCAGTTCATCACCGGTCAGCTTTTCACCGTTTTCGCTTTTTACATGTATGGGTTTTTGAATGTAAACGTTAATTTTAGATAAAAACCGGTATTTGCCGGAAATGGCAACGGGCAGAATGGGTGCACCGGTTCTTGCGGCGAGCATGGCAACGCCGGATTTTGCAGTGTGGTCTTCGCCCTGGCGAACTCTGCGTCCTTCCGGGAAAATAGCAAATGCCTTTCCGGCCTTTAGGGCAGACAAGGCAGCTTTGATAGCACCAATGTCATTTTTGCCTCTTGCCACGGGAATCACCCCTGCCCAACGAAGAATAGAGCCCAGCAGGGGAATTTTAAATAATTCCTTTTTCCCCATAATGGCGAGCTGACGGGGCAGGCACGCAGCAGCAAGAGGACCATCCCAAAGGCTTTGGTGGTTCATTGCAACAATAACGGCACCCTCTTTAGGCATATTTTCTTTACCATGAATTTTTATGCGAAACAACAGATAAAGAATTCCCTTTACCAGGGAGCGGACAAAACGAAATAACATCTAATCAGAGCCTTTCTTCAATAATTTTTGTAAGGTAAGCCAGAGACTCATCGAAGTTTAGCTCAGAGGTATCAACCAAAATGCTGTCTTCAGCTTGTTTTAAGGGTGAAAAAGCACGGGTAGAGTCGTTTTTATCCCGTACTAAAAGTTCAGCTAAAACAGCGTCAAACTCACAATTTTCGCCTCGCTGTTTTAGTTCTAAGTACCGTCTTTTTGCCCGTTCCTCGCTGGAAGCCGTTAAAAAGATTTTAATAGGAGCGTCAGGCAGAACGTAAGTACCAATATCCCGGCCGTCCATGATAACATCACGGGTTTCGGCAAGCTTTCTTTGCATTTCTACAAGACGAATCCGAACCTCGGGGATTGCAGAAACGTCTGATGCCGCCATGGAAATTTCCGGGGTACGAATGAGACCGGTAACATCTTCACCGTTAAGCATAATTTTCTGACCTGCTTCGTCGGGAATTAAATCAATTTCAGAAGCGTTAACTATCTGAATTGCTTCCTCCGGTTGCTCTTTAATGGTAATCCCCTGACGAACGCAGGCAAGACCTGCAGCACGGTACATAGCACCGGTGTCGATATACACCAGATTAAAATGTTTTGCAAGTTTTTTAGACAAGGTACTTTTTCCGGCACCGCCGGGACCGTCAATCGCAATTTTCATTGGTAACCTCCTATATAGGAACGTTTTTATTTAACAAAGTTCAGCAGAAAATTCTGATGATACATGGTGGAAACATATTTGGATTCTACCACAAGTTGTGTCGGCAATTTCATAACCTGCAGCGTTGTGGAGAAGGCAAGGATAGCCAGAATAATATAAATGAATAAAAAGCCGTAAACAGCACCGACAAAGCCACCTAAAAGCTCATTGGCCTTGCGAAGAATCGGTAATTTGGAAACAGCTTTAAACAACGCAAGAAAAAAGGTTAACAGCAGTTTTACCAAAAGGAAAACAACGATTAAACTAAGCAAGTTAATGGTTAAAGCCGATAAGGAGTTTGCAACGCTGTTTTGCACAGTTTCAGCAGCTTTTTCTGTTGTTCCTGCAACTGTTTTCTGCAGTGCCTCAGGTAGATTTAAGCTGGAACCGATTTCTTCTGCTGTTGCGTCAGCGTTTATATCTGTTACAACAATAGCTGAGACAGTACTGCGAATAAAATTACCTACAAAACTGTTAGAAATCAGCGAAGAAACCGTTGGGTAGAGAATCAGTGCTAAAATCAGGGAAACCAGCAAAGAACCAAGGCTGAAAGCCGTTTTTACGAAACCTTTTTTTGCACCCCAGCAAATAAAGCCGATGATAATGGCGGCACCAATAATATCAACAAGATTCATACAAAACATCCTTTCTATTTCAGTTCAATCAAAACAGCACCGGAGGCCGTTATGCCAATACCTTTGTTTTCGTTGCCGAAAAAGATAAAATCCTGAATGTCAAAGTCTAAGTTAACGCGTCCTTTTTCCTGACAATGGTCATTGAGCAGAGAAATGGTTCTTCCGTTGTTTATAGCAATGGTTTTATTCTTTACATCAAAGTAATCAAAGGCTTGTAGCACGGAAAAACTTCCCATAGCTTCACCTTTTTTATTAAAGGTTTTAATTTCAAAAACACCGGAAGATTCGGAAGAACCGGAGAATACCAGCGTTAAAAGTCCTTTCTCCAGTGCGTAGTTTTGCAGACTGCGTCCGTTATATGAAATGGTTCCTGAACGCTTTCCGTAACTGTTATAAATGTAGGTGTTTTTTGTTCCAACGCAGTATAAATGGTTGTCACTATAATGAACTGCGGAAAAAATTTCCCCATCGTAAGTATCATTGGTAAAAGGTTTTTCCTTAGAGATGTTAAACATTATAATTTGGTTTTTTACAACACTTTCGTCTGTATTGATAGCGGAAACGGTAATGTCTTTATTATTATCGGCAATATCTGCGGCCACTACCGTTAAACCGCCGGAATTCCATTTAAAAATCTCTTTACCGTCAGCTTTTAAAACCCGGACAGAACATTTGTGCATATCACTTTCCGTTACAATCAGCATATAGCCGTTTTTGTTTACAGCAGCCAGCAAAATGTTCTCTTCAAGCTCTAGTGAGGTGTTTTGTTTTGTGCCGTTATATGTAACGATTTTACGTCCACCGGCGTCATAAAACAATGCTCTGTTGTTTTTGGTTCTGACAGCAGGGTTAGAAAATTTCAGGGAAAGGTCTTCAACCAGTTTACCTTTTGCATCAATCACTTTCATATTTTCAATGCTGTAAAAAAACAGAGCTTTATCAGTAGTGGCGCTTTGGTAACTAATGCCGGGGTCTAGTTCAAAATCCAGTGCGGTAACCTTTGGGTTATTGTTAATGAACATACGACCGCTCAGATTCATAAAATACCGAACGCCGAGGATTATTAAAAACACAAGCAGCAGTACGCCTATGGTGATGCCTAAAATTTTCAGTATCCGCCGCGTGATGCTAGGCTTATAAAACATTGACGAACGCATGGTTACACTTCCTTTGTTTCGATTTCATTCTCGTAGACAGCTTCCAGCAACGTTAGTCCGTGGGCAGGAGCCGTCATGCCGGCTAAGGTGCGGTCCTTGGCATCAATAATAGAGGGAATGTCCTCAGGTGAAATTTTACCTTTGCCCACCCAAACCAGGGTACCGGCGATGATACGAACCATATTATATAGGAAGCCGTTGCCGGTAATCCGATAGGTCAGCAGCCCGTCTTCTTTGGAAAAAGAGGATTCCATAATGGTTCGGGTAAAGGTTTTGGAGCTGCCGCCCTGAGCCATAAAGCCGGAAAAATCGTGACTGCCCAAAAAACAGTCAGCAGCTTTTTGCATCTTCTCAATATCTAATGTATGTGGTACATGCCAAGCAAAATTCTTATAAAATACATTTCCGTGAGGTGAGGTATCAATCCGGTACAAATAGGTTTTTTTGATTGCGTCAAACCGGGCATTAAAGCTATCGCTGCATAAAGATGCGGACATTAAGCGAATATCCTCCGGAAGCAGTGCATTAACGCCACGGAACAGTTTATATTCATCAATAGGGTTTTCCAAGTGAACATTTGCCGTATACCGGGCAGCGTGAACACCGGCGTCAGTTCGGCTGACACCGACGGTGGAAACCGTTTCCCGGGTGATAACAGAGAGTGCCCGTTCCAGTTCGCCCTGTATGGTTTTAGCATTTTGCTGGCGTTGCCAACCGGCGTAGTTCGTTCCGTCATACATGAGCGTTAGTTTGTAATTCATATATAACCTCTTTATAAAAGAATTCTAAGTGTAATTAAAGCAGCAAAAAACAGCAGGAAAATTGCGGCTGCAACATAGTCAACCGATGCAAAGTGAATTTCATTCAGTCGGGTGCGTTTGCTGCCACCTTGGTAGCAACGGCTCTCCATAGCAACCGCCAGCTCATCTGCACGGCGAAAAGCACTAATAAACAAAGGAATCAGCATGGGGGCCAGGGCCTTAACCCGGCGGATCACAGAGCCTGACTCAAAATCAGCACCCCGGGCTTTTTGTGCTTTCATAATTTTGTCTGTTTCTTCAATTAAAGTAGGAATAAACCGAATGGCGATGCTCATCATCATAGCAAGCTCGTAGGTGGGAAGTCCCAGCTTTGCAAAAGGGGAGAGCAGCTTTTCAATGCCGTCGGTTAAAATAATCGGAGAAGTGGTGTATGTCAGGGCGGAGCTGGTTATAATTAAAAGCACCAGTCTGAGAGCCATTTTTCCGGCTAAGACAAGCCCTTCCCAGGTCATAGGTGTTTCATAGTTAAACAGTTCAATCTTTGTTCCCGGTGTTAAGAAAATATTTAGTACCGCGGTGAAAATAATTACAAACAAAATGGGTTTTAAGCCCCGGAAGTACATTTTAAGAGGAACGCGGGACAACAACATAATCATCAAAGTGAAGAGGGTAACAAGTACGTAGCCTGCGGTGTTGTTTGCTAGAAAGATTGCAACAATATGCAAAATCAGCAGTAAAATTTTCGTTCTGGGGTCCATACGGTGGAGGGGAGAATCAATGGGGAAGAACTGCCCTAAGGTAATATCTTTTAACATTCTTTTCCCTCCCGGTTCATTTTATTGGCAAGCATCATCTGAATGGTTGCTTTTGCCTTTTCAATAGTATAAATACTGCTGTCAAGACTGATGCCCCGACGACGGAGCTCATCAATTAAGCGGGTAATCTGGGGCACATCAAGGCCCATGCTGCGAAGAGCCTCTGCCTGAGAAAAAATCTCTGCAGGCTTACCGTCTAAGGCAACGCTGCCCTGGTTCATAACAATAATTCTGCCGGCAGCCCGAGCCACATCTTCCATGGAATGGGACACGAACAAAACCGTCATTTTTCTTTCTAAGTACAGAGCCCGAATCTGAGTTAAAATTTCTTCACGGCCGGCAGGGTCAAGACCGGCAGCCGGTTCATCTAAAATTAAAACATCGGGACGCATGGCAAGAACACCCGCAATGGCAACACGGCGTTTCTGACCGCCGGAGAGCTCAAAGGGGGAGCGGTTCATGTATTTTTCGGAAAGCCCCACATAGTTCATAGCTTCTCTGACTCTTTCGTCAATCTCGTCTTGAGAAAGTCCCATGTTTTTCGGACCGTAGCTAATGTCTTTGTAAATGGTTTCCTCGAAAAGCTGATGCTCGGGGTACTGGAATACAAGCCCAACCTTTTGACGGAGTTTTTTCATATCGGCACCTTTTTCGGTGATGACCATGTCACCGATTTTAATCGTACCGCTACTGGGCTGCAGCAGTCCGTTTAGATGCTGAATTAAAGTGGATTTACCGGAACCGGTATGGCCGATAATGCCCACGAATTCCCCGTCGCCAATTGTCAGATTCACATCTTTTAAGGCGTGCTTTTCAAAGGGACTGCCTTCCATATAAACATAATTCAAACCTTGAATTTCAATAGCCATTGTTATTACTCCCGTTTATAAACTACTTAAAAAGCTTTTCCAGTTCATCGGCACATTCCTGCACGGTTAATATGTCATTCGGCAGAGAAAGACCGGCTTTATTTAGCAAATAGCAAAGCTCTGTTACCTGGGGAACGTCCAGCCCAAGGCTCTTTAAAAGGCGAACCTGGGAAAAAACCTTTTTAGGCACATCGTCTATCACGATTTTGCCTTTGTCCATAACCACAACACGGTCAGCCTTTACAGCTTCTTCCATGTAATGCGTAATCAGTACCACGGTCATGTGTTTTTCGTTTTTCAGCTTTAAAATAGTATCAATAACCTCCCGCCGGCCTTTGGGGTCAAGCATGGCGGTAGGTTCGTCAAACACGATGCATTTTGGTTCCATGGCAATCACGCCGGCGATGGCAACTCGCTGTTTCTGCCCGCCGGATAAAAGGTGAGGAGCGTGACGCCGCATTTCATACATATCTACTGTTTTTAAAGCTTCATCAACCCGTTTGCGGATTTCATCAGAGGGAACACCCAAGTTTTCCGGTGCAAAGGCGACGTCTTCTTCCACTACCGTTGCAACCAGCTGGTTGTCCGGGTTCTGGAAAACCATGCCTACAGTTTTGCGAATATCCCAATAGTAAGCGTCGTCCTTTGTATCCATTCCGGAGACATAAACCTTACCGCCGGAAGGAAGTAAAAGGCCGTTAAAGTGCTTAGCCAGAGTAGATTTTCCGCAACCGTTATGACCTAAAACGGCAACAAATTCTCCCTCGGAAACAGTCAGGTCAACATCGTCTAGTGCAAATTTTAATTCTTCTGTTTCTGCGGCGTTATAAGCATACCGCAGATGCTCCGCTTTTATCATAGTGTCCATCCCTTTGTGTTATCTGATTTGACCGCTTCCATAGATAATATGCTTGGTCGAGGTCAGTGCTGTAAGGCCCATGGGACCACGGGCGTGCAATTTTTGGGTGCTGATGCCGATTTCAGCACCGTAACCAAATTCGTTTCCGTCTGTAAAACGGGTAGAAGCATTTACGTACACGGCAGCAGCATCAACACCGTCTAAAAACAGGTTTGCTGCGGCGTAATCTTTTGTTACGATTGCTTCTGAGTGCCCTGTGCCGTGCTCGTTGATATGAGAGATAGCTTCGGTTATATCGGAAACAACTTTAACTGACATAATGTAGTCGTTATACTCTGTATAAAAATCTTCGTTGGACGCCGGAACTGCTTCAGGGAGAATTTTGCAGGTGACGCTGCAACCCCGCAGCTCGACGGAGAAGGGCTTTAGGGCCTCTGCAATCATCGGCAGTATAGTTTCAGCAACGCAGGCATCAACTAAGAGTGATTCTGCCGCATTACAAACAGACGGGCGGCTGGTTTTGGCGTTAACAATAATGTCTTTCGCCATAGCCGGGTCTGCCGTTTTTTCAATGTAAACATGGCAGTTGCCGGTACCGGTTTCAATAACGGGAACGGAGGCATTTTCTACCACGGTAGAGATTAAGCCCTTGCCCCCACGGGGAATTAAAACATCTAAGTACTCAGATAGCCGCATCAATTCCTTTGCGGTTTCTCTGGAAGTATCACGAACAAGCTGGAGGCTACCTTCAGGGAAGCCGGCTTTTGTCAGTGCTTCGTTCATAATATCTACTAAAACCGAGTTGGAGAAAATTGCCTCGCTGCCGCCACGCAAAATGCAGGCGTTTGAGGTTTTAAGGCATAAAACAGCGGCATCTACCGTAACGTTGGGGCGTGCTTCGTAAATAATACCGATAACCCCCAGGGGTACCCGTTTTGTGCCGATCACAAGGCCGTTGGGACGTTTGGTCATGCCCAGAACTTCACCCACAGGGTCGGGGAGAGCATTTACCTTCATAACGCCCTCAGCCATGTCATAAATCCGTTCCTTGGTCAGGGTTAAACGGTCTACCATAGCCGTAGAACCGCCTTTTTTAATAAAAGCCTCAACGTCTTTTTTGTTTTCAGCTAAAATTCGCTCTGTGTTGTTTTTTAAGGCTTCAGCAACGGAAATTAAACCGGCAGATTTTATGTCTGCAGAAATATTCATCAATAAAAGGCTGGCACGCTTTGCCTTTTTGCCCATTTCATTCAGCATCAGGCTTCCTCCTTTTTTGCCTTAAACAGGGTTCCGACTTTTTTACCCTCTAAAATATCATAAATAACGGAGGGTTGACTTCCGTTGGTGATTACCATGTTAATCCCCGCTTCGGTTACGGTTTTAGCGGCAATCAGCTTGGTGGTCATACCGCCGGTACCCCGATTAGAACCGGCACTGCCGGCAATGTTGAACAGCTCATCAGTCACTTCGTCAATCTCGTCAATGAGCTTTGCGTCCTCAGACTTGTGGGGATCGCTGCTGTAAAGCCCGTCAATATCAGACAAAATGATTAACAGGTCAGCATCAATTAAGCAGGAAACCATAGCAGATAAGGTATCGTTATCGCCAAATTCAATTTCTTCGGTTGAAATGGCATCGTTTTCGTTAACAATAGGAATAACGCCCCATTCCAGCAGGGTGTTAAAGGTTGTGGTGGCGTTAATTTTTCGTTGCTCGTCCTCAATAACGTTTTTTGTCAGGAGAACCTGAGCCACGTCACAACCGTATTCGCCAAAAAGCTTACCATAAATACTCATCAGCTCGCTTTGGCCAATAGCAGAGGTTGCTTGTTTTTCTCTGGTTGTTTTCGGTTTTTCGGCAAAACCCATCTTTCCCATACCGACGCCAACAGCACCGCTGGAAACTAAGACGATTTCTCTGCCTTCATGGCATAAATCAGCTAAGGTTCTTGCCAAAAGGTCAATTTTCCGCAAATGAATCCGCCCTGTTGAGTAGGTCAGGGAAGAGGTTCCCACCTTTACGACGATTCGTTTTGCGTTTTTTAATTTTGCGATAGAAGTTTGCATGATAATCACTCACCTGATATTGTAGTAATAGTTTCTAAAAACGCTGTGGTTTCAACGGTCGGGGTTTTAATTTTAAGTTCACTGCCGTATGCCAGCTGGATATTATCCGCAGTGTAAAAGCCGTTTACAAGTCGTTTGCCCGGAACATGAACGGTCAAAATTACGTCGTATTTCTGAGGAATCTCAGCATAAACGGCCTTACCGTTGTTATCATAAATCAGCTTGGTAGCAGGTTCTTTGGCAACTTTTTTAATTTCGCCCATGAGTTTGCCTGTATCATTAAAGAACATTTCGTCGCCCTCTGCAAAAGCGTCAACAGTCATTTGACGAACGTCTTCAACACGGACTGTGACCTCTAATGTGTCGATGGCGTTGGTTTTAATGAGCCCCTTGTTTTCGGTTAACACTTCGTTGCCGCTGATTTTCTGGTAGGCAACAAAAGCACCGGCGAGCATTACGATAATAATTACAACAACTAAAACATCAATAATGCTGACCTTTCCAAACAGTCTGCCTTTTTTATCTAACATTATCGTAACCCCCTTAACGCTTCTGCATCGTAGTCAATGTCTACAATGTAGCCATGCATAGCCAGACTTTCGGAGCGGAAGCTGACATCAGTGCCGATTTTCAGAGGAATATCGGAGGCAAACATATCCGGATAGGACACATTTGCTTCAATTTCAATTTTAACTAAACCGTCGTAACGGCCTTCGGGAGAGGAGGCCACCAGCTTGTCGTCAGCTTGTCCGATCAGGAGAGCGGGATTTTTATCAAAGCCAACAATTTTACCTACGTAAGCCCCGGTAATTCCGTCTTTTACAGTCTCACCGGTAACAACGTTTTCAAAATATGCCGCGTCTTTGTTTTGCACTTCTACGGTGTATACAACAGGAATTGTTGCAGAAGTCTGTTTTTTTCCGGAAAAGAAAAAGCAAGCTACAACAATAATTGCTACAAGCAGAATCAGTAAAATCAAGTCCAAAAGATTCAGTTTTCCAAATAATTTTCCTTTTTCGTCTATGATCATTTCATAACCTCCCTGTAAACACTCTCTAAACGGTCTACCATTTTTTGAACGGTATACCCCTGAGCGTATTTTTGCTGTGCAGCAGTTCCTAACAGAGCTTTGAGGTCCGGGTTACAGATGAGCCGGAGCATAGCCAGTGCTAAAGCGGTGCTGTTAGCATAGTTGACTAAAATGCCGTCTTCACTATCAGAAATCAGCTCAAAATTGCCGCCGACTTTTGTGGCGATAGAGGGTTTTCCAAGACTCATGGCCTCTAAAATTGCAAGGCTCATAGCCTCAGATTCCGAGGTGCAGACGTTAATGTCAACAGCGTTTAACAGCTCCGTGGTATCAGGGACAAAGCCTGTAAAAATTACATTATTTTCTAAGTTATAATGTTTCACAAGTTCTTTTAAGGTTTGCTCCATGCTGCCGCTGCCAACGATTAAAAATTTCGCTTTGGGATATTCTTTTAAAACCTGCCAGGCAGCCTTGATGAAATATTTATGCCCTTTAACAGGCTCTAAACGGCCGAAAATACCGAAAGCAATTTCGTCTTCTGCAATGCCGTAACAACTTCTGACGTAGGCTCTTGCCTCTGCCGGTAACTGCGGAATAGGTTTTACACCGTTATTGACAGTGCGGATTTTATCAATGGTTATGCCGGCGTCTACTAAATTGGTCACTACAGCGTCTGAAACGGCTATGTAGTAATCACACAGGGCGTTATTGAGTGCACTGTATGCAAGTGCTTTGATGCCACGGGGACGAGGCTCAAGACAATGCCGCGTGGCTAACACTACGGGCACCTTCGTCTTTTTGCCGGCAATGCGGGCAGAAAGACAGGCATGGGTATGCAAAATGTCCGGCTTTATTTTTTGGAACAGAGCCTTTAAAAATGTCACACAACGCTTGTTGTAAGACTGGTCTGCCATGTAAGGTGCTTCCATCAACGTTACATCCGGAAAGTTTTTTACATATTCAGACAGTTTGCTGCCTTCAGGTAAAATGACAGTTACGCGAAAAGTAGTCCGGTCAAAACCGTCTAAGTAGTTTAATAAATATTTTCCGGCACCGCCAATGTTAGTATCAGTTAAGACCTGTACCACATGGGTCATTTGCAATCACCTCCGTCAAAGTCCGGTGCGGATGGAGAACCGGCAAGGGCCAGAACAATCCAAAAAATGAGCACCATTTTATAGTTATACCAGACGTTATCCGTTAACCCCTGGAATAAAAACCCTAACACACCGGCCGTCAATGCTAACACAATAGCTCCGGCATAGGTATTTCGCTTTTGGTATACAAAGCGAGAAAAAGAACGCCGAACGAATGCTATTATCATTAAAACAAAAGCAATGATGCCGGCAATACCAGCTTCCACCATAATTTGCAAAAACAGGTTATGAGAGTGCAGAGCAAAGTTTGCACCGGCTAAAGCGTATCGGGGGTAAATCATGGAAAAGGCTTCCGAGCCAAGACCAATACCACTCAGCCAGAAATCGCGAATCATGGTAATAGACGCCTGCCAGATGGAAACCCGGTAAGCAGTGGACGTATCCTGCGTATTGCCAACGCTTACAATACGGCTTACAATGGCCGAGTTTGAACTCAGAATTACCGGCAACAGCAAAACGCCTACAACAGCTAAAAGGGACCAGCGTTTGTCTGCAATTAAGAGGAACAGAGCAGTTGCCAGCAAAACACCCAACCAGGCACCGCGAGACCAGGTGAAAATCATACAGGCACCTAAGGCTAAGAAAATAGCGGTGTAAATAAATTTTTGCCCGTCTGTTCTGGATTTCCAGAGAACAGCCAAAGCAAGAGGCACCATCATAACTAAGAATTCTCCCAACACGTTGGGGTTATCAAAGGTGGAGTATACCCTGGTTTTAATCTGACTGAACATTTCTTGGTCCACCCAGGAGGCAGCTCCGGAAACACCGGCAAAGTTCTGATAAATGCCGACGAGAGCAACAAAAGCCGCAACTAACACTAACGAGATAATAGCACCTTTCCACTTTTTCTTTGTATCCAAGGTCTGATACGCCACAAAGTAAAACAGCGAAAAGACTATATAAATCAGCAAAATCTGCAGGCTTTTTGCAAACGTAAAGGAAAGCAGAGTGGCAAGGCACATTGTCAGCATAAAGAACGCTATAAATCCGCCTAACGGCACAGGACGCAGGTTTGCTTTCTTGCCGGTTGCAATCTGCAGGAAGAAGGACAATACACAAACCAGACAAGCACCTAAAAGAGCCATGGTCGGCATGATTGGTGATGCCAGAATTACACAGTAAACACCGAAAACGGGATACCGCAGGGTAAAACCAACAAAAAACAATCCGCCAATGATCAGCAGGAATATTTTAAAGGGAATGCAGGCGGCAGCAACGCCCAGTAAAACACCGAGGGAACTGGTTGTTAACTGTTTGGAAAAAAAGAATTCCGGGTCTTTTAAAAACAGCTTGCTGTCAACGTCTTTTTTTATTTCACAGAAGAGACTGCCGATAGCGGTCAAAATTCTGCTGCCTTTAAACAAGGATTTAACACTTCGGTTAATAGCAATCATCAACAGGGAGACAAGAGCCAGACCGCTGAGGCCTATCCATTCATAGAGAGAGGGGAAAGAAAGCAAACAACGCATGATGCTGTAGCTGACAGAGAAAAACAGCAGAATAAACCCGTAGGTTCGGATGCTGATGCTGTGCCAATAGTTAAAAAACCAAATTACGCTGCTTGATTCGTCAAGCGTTTTGGCAAACTTTCCACATTTTTTTGCTGTCAGCTTGCAAAGGGTAATCGGTAAGGAAAGGAGCTTATAAAAAAGGCTTTCTTTAAAGAAATGATGCTCTTTCGGGGTGAAAAAACGACCGAGAAGACTAGTAGAGAACGCAGTGGCAAGGGTTTTAGATACGCGGTTAAAAAACCGCCCGATAACGCTTGCATTAAACCAGATATTGATAAGACGAAGCAGTCTTCCGATTCGTTTTATAATAGAGCTTTGCATCAGTTCACCTTCTTTGTTTTCTGTTTTAGCATAGTTCTTATGCTGCCTGCCTCTTCTGTTTTAAAGCAAAACAGAAGCAACACATATACAACAATTCCGCCCAACGCCGGCAAGGCAAGGGACAGAGTTTTTTCGATTAAAGAATCGCCCTGGGGTACTATTGTAGTAACACCATACACTAAAAACGCCATGCAAAGGGCGGCTGCCAATAACTTAACGGTATTTACTGCATCACGCCACGTAAGCATATGCAGACGTTTATTTAAAATTATCAAAAGCGTGAAAGCGATTACGTTCGCTGCAATGGATGCAGCCAAAGCAACGCCCCATAGGCCGGAGCCGATGCCTCTGACGAAGAAAAAGCTTAAAACAATGTTCAGAGTTATGCCGATAACGGCAACAATCATAGGCGTTTTACCGTCTTTTAAAGAGTAAAAGGCTTTGTTTAAAATTTCGCTGACGCCAAAACCTACCATACCCAACGAATAAAAGAGCAGAGCAGAGGCCGTCAGGGCTGTGCTTTCTGCGTTGAATTCTCCCCGTTCGTAAACAAAACGGACAACGGGAGTTCTCAGCATTAAAAACAGCACCATAACAGGCAGAATTACTGCAAGTACGGTTTTAGCCGCCTGGAGCACAACAGCTGAGAGTTCTTCTTTTTTATCCCCGGCAGCAAGGCGGGAAATAGAGGGAAAAATTAAGTTGGAAACAGCATAGGTTAAAACGCCTACAAAGATGATATAAAGCTTATTGGCATAATCCAGTGCGGCAACGGCTTGACCCTCGTTTAAGAAAGAGGCTAAGTAAATGTTTACCATGGAGTTGATAGGCTGAACCCAAGAACTGATTAAAATTGGTAAAGCCAACAACACGGTTCGTTTGATGCCTTCGCTCTTTAGATCCAACACCGGGCGATAGCTAAATTTCTTTTTTCGTAAGGCGGGAATTTGCACCAGAACCTGAAAACCCCAGGCAATCAGCATAGCAACGGCAACACCATGAATTCCCAAACGGTCGCGGACGGTCAGGAGATACACAACCATTAAGCCGTTTGAGGCAAGGCTGATAGCTGCCGGAACGTTAAATTCGCCCAAAGACTGTAAAATGCCGGTTAAGGCATAGGCTAAGGCAGTAAAAACCATAGTGGGGAATAAAATAATAACCAATTGGGCAGCTAAGTTCTTTTCAGCATCTCCCAATCCGCTACCGATGAGGCTGGTTATGGGACGGGAGAACAGCATACCCAAAGCACAAATAATGCCGGTTATTAAAACCATTAAGTTTACAAAGGAGTTAGCATAATGCATAGCACCGTCTTTTTCGCCTTTTTCCAGGTATTCATTGAACACAGGGATAAAGGAAGAAGATATAGCGGAACCCAGAGTAATATCAAAAAAAAGCAAAGGAATCCGAGAGGCAGTCAAAAAAGCGGTTGCCTGCCCTCCGGTTCCGTATAAAGAAGCAAAAAGCACTTCACGCAACATTCCGGCAAGCTTTGCCAGAAGGGTTGCACTCATCATAAAGCCAACAGTTTTAAGGGTGTTTTTAACATTTTGCATGAGTTTGTTCCTTAAAATATTATTTCATCTCATAATTATATCGTAAGTAAGCAAAAAAGTCAATAAAATAACCTTAGTTTCACCGAAAAAATGGATAAAAATTCAGCATTTTTCGAGATAAAAAAAGACTGTGCAAAATTTCATTGCACAGTCCGGATTTAAAAATTTAAAAAAAGGACAACTGCCGTGGCCCCGGCGTTTCCATAAAGAAAACGGGAACCCCGGTTTTTTCAGCATATCTCACCGTGTTTTTTGTGCCGCCGGAATCATGGGTTAAGTAGGCAAGCAGGCAGCCAGAGGCGTCTACTAAATAGCGGTTTCTCTGTTGCATGCAGCCACTGTGGTAGGTGTCAGCGGTGTAAATCACGGTGTCGGCACCGGAAAGAATCTGCCGGTATGCGTTCTGCTGTTTTCTGCTCCAGAATTTATCCTGATTTTTGCAGGGCAGAACCATAACAAGGCGAATTTCGGGAAAGGTTTTTTTGCAGCAGAGAACAGCTTCTGCCGCTAACTGATCAAACCCCAAAGCACCGCCTGATAAAAAGGTGGTAAACCCTCGTTGAATCAGGGAAAAAACCGTCTCTTTTAGTTGTTGCTTTAGTTGGAATTTGTGTTCGTTCGAAATAATTCTGTGACCGGTGAAGGAACAGGTGGTTTCTTTGCACATACAATCCTCCGGGTAGCATTTGAAAGAGTAATCTTTAGAAAATAGACTGAATACTTTTGATAACCTTGCCTAAAATTTTATGATTCTTATCATGGGGAGAAAGAAGCACCGGTTTGTATATGGAATTAGAGCTTTCAGCCAGCAGAACCACAGCATCTTCCAAGCGGTAATAACGGCTGAGAAAAGCAGGATTGCCATTTAATGAAACAGCAATAATATCCCCATTGTCTGCAAAATCCTGCTTTCGGATTACGGCGATACTGCCGTCAGAAAGGGCAGCCTGGTCCATACGGTCGCCGGAAACTTTAAGAGCCATAAAGTCACCACCGCCAATTAAAGCATCGGGCAGTTTAATTTGGAACAAAGGAGAAGCATCGTTTGCGTCGCCGGAAAGGGACGAGTAAACAGAAATGCTTCTTTCGCCGTAGGCGACAGTGGTATTTTCTCTGAGGTGGCTTCCGATTTTGCTGGGGGTATCATCAATTACATATGGAATAGGATCGTCGTTTAAAAGATAGTCCGTGGTGACAGAGAAAAAATCAGCCAGTTGTATAATCATAGCACTGGGGGGACGCGTATAACCGGTTTCGTAATTGGAGATTGTTGTTTTGCCAACCCCTAAAATCTGAGCCAGTTCGTCCTGATTTAAGCCTTTTTCTTTTCTGAGTTTTTTTAATTTTAATCCAAGATTATCCATAATTATGAACTCCTTTGTTCTAAGATAAGAAGATTATATCATTTAAAAATTAAAAAATCAACAAAAATTCAAATATTTTTTATAAAAAATTATAAAATTTCAAATAATTCAAATTTTGTTGCAAAAGCGTCCAAAAAGCAAAAGCGAAGTTACAATCATAAAGTTGTAATTTCGCTTTTTAATCGAAAAGTATTGCAAAATAAAATGCTTATTGCTATAATTTTATATAATGATTGAATCTTTAGAAAGGACAGCTTGTTATGCAGTTAATGAAAGCTTACTCCGTACGATTTTATTACTTTATCAGCCGTAGCTTTTTTGGCTTCGGTTATTTTTGCTACGGAAAAAAGTTTAATTGCATGATGAGTTCAGCTCTTTCTTAAATTTAATGTAATTTGTTTCGGGAACTCATTGTGCAATGGGTTCCCTTTTTTAATGCAAGGAGGAAAAAACATGATTGTCATTATGAAACCTCAGGCAACAACGGAAGAAATAGAACAAATTGTTGTCGAGCTGAAAGGCATGGGTCTTAGTGTTCAGACCAATACCGGTGTGGAATGTACGGTTTTAGGTGTTTTGGGTAACACCGTAGATGCTGACACCAGTGCTTTGGAGTTGCATCCCAGCGTTGACAGGGTGATGCGTGTTTCAGAGCCATTTAAAAAGGCTAACCGTAAGTTCCACCCTGACGATACGGTGATTCCCATCGGCGGCACTGCCATCGGCGGTAAAAAGATTTCTCTGATAGCCGGTCCCTGTTCTGTGGAAAGCGAAGAACAGATTATTGACATAGCCGAGCAGGTTAAGGCTTCCGGTGCTACCTTTTTGCGTGGGGGTGCTTTTAAACCCCGAACCTCTCCATATGCCTTCCAGGGCATGCAATTTGAGGGCTTAGAGCTTCTGCAGGAAGCAAAACGCAAAACCGGTCTGCCGATTGTTTCTGAGCTGATGTCACCGAAACATGTGGAATTTTTTGAATACGCAGTAGATGTGATTCAGGTTGGGGCCAGAAATATGCAGAATTTTGACCTCTTAAAAGAGTTAGGCAGAAGCAAAAAACCGATTTTGTTAAAACGTGGCCTTGCTTCTACGATTGAAGAGTGGCTCATGTCTGCTGAATACATCATGGCAGGGGGCAACGAAAAAGTTATTCTCTGCGAACGCGGCATCAGAACCTTTGAGCAGTATACAAGAAATACTCTGGATTTAAGTGCCATTCCGGCGATTAAAAAAATGAGCCATCTACCGGTGGTTGTTGACCCGTCCCACGCAACCGGTATGCATTGGATGGTGCTGCCTATGGCAATGGCTGCCATTGCTGCTGGTGCAGACGGTTTGATGATTGAGGTGCATAACGACCCGAAAAACGC
>JAFQWH010000106.1 GCA_017407515.1 Clostridia bacterium
AACTCCGGTAAACTCCAGTCTAAAATTATGCGTGACTGTGAAAATATTGAGCTTCTTTTAGCAGATGGTTACAGAAACCTGCTGATGATTTTTTTGAGTATTACCATTGCTATAACGGTAACAGCCACCAAAAGCCCGATTGTTATTTTGTTCTTTGTGGCAGTTGTGCCTATGGAAATTCTGCTTTTGCGGTTGCTCAGAGGGAACATTCGCCGCAGAAACAACAAATTCCGTCAGGAAATTGAGGTGACCCAGTCCGGTGTTTCGGAAATGATTGAGTTGATTCCCGTAACCCGTGCCCACGGTTTGCAGAAACGGGAAGTTAACAAGATGAATAGCCGCTTAGACAGCGTTATGACGGCAGGCTATCGGCTGGATAAAACCAACAGCCTGTTTGGTGCCAGCACTTGGGTGCTTTCGGAAATTTCCCGGCTTTCCTGTCTGTTTTTTACCGGCTACCTTGCGTATAAAGGTAAAATCTCCGTTGGTGAGGTTGTACTGTATCAAACCTATTTTTCGCAGATTGTCAATAACATCAGCAGCTTGCTGAATTTATACCCCAGACTGACAAAAGGCGTTGAATCGATTCACTCCATCAGTGAGGTTTTCTATGAAAAACGGGTGGAGACCGATAACGCGATTATCCCGCTGGAGAATATGCAGGGCAAGGTGGAATTCTGCGATGTATGCTATCGGTATCCTGACAGCGATAAATGGGTGCTCGAAAACTTTTCTTTAACCGTTCAGGCAGGCGAGAGCATTGCTTTTGTCGGGGCTTCCGGTGCCGGAAAAACCACTCTGCTTGACCTGTTAATTGGTTTTGACAGACCCCAGGACGGGCAGATTCTCATTGACCGGGTGAATATGATTAACCTGGATATGACGAAATACCGCAACCAGATTGCTGTGGTGCCCCAGAACACCATTTTGTTTGCCGGTACCATCAGAGATAATATTACCTACGGGCTGGATAATGCTTCAGACGAAGAGGTTCTGAATGTTTTAAAAAGCGTTGGGCTTGATGATTTACTGGAAACGCTGCCTGAGGGTATTTATACTCATTTAGGAGAACACGGAGGCAAGCTTTCCGGCGGTCAGCGTCAGAGAATTTCTATTGCCAGAGCCTTGCTCCGTAAACCGAAAATGATTATTTTTGACGAGGCAACCTCAGCCCTAGACTCAGCATCTGAGAAAAAGGTGCAGGCGGCTGTGGATGCCATGATGCAGCAATGTACAACCTTTATGGTGGCTCACCGACTCTCAACAATCCGTAACGTTGACCGCATCGTAGTTTTAGAACACGGTCAGGTTATAGAAGAAGGCTCGTATGATGAACTTATGGCAAAGCAGGGAGCATTTTACAATTTAAAGAAGTTGCAGGAGTAAAAAAGACCGCTGTACGGCGGTCATTGATAAAACAAGCAAAAGGCTTCCCCTTGAGGGGAAGCTGTCGAACGCAGTGAGACTGTTGAGGTGTAGGAAATACGCAGTATTTCCGTGAGTTTTAATTTATTCAAGAAAAAAGCCTTCACATTTACAATGAATGTGAAGGCTTTTTAACACCTCATCCACCACCTTCGGTGGTCCCCCTTCCCCTCAGGGGGAAGGCTCTGTTATGAACCTTTGCATATATTACTGTTTTATTAAGGACACCTGTATGGCGGTCTTTTTTTATAACTGCGTTTTTAGTTTTTCTAAAATCTTTTTTTCAAGGCGAGATACCTGTACCTGGGAGATGCCGAGCCGTTTGGCAATTTGTGCCTGGGTTTGTTCTTTATGGTACCGTAGAAACAGAATCATTTTTTCCCGCTTGGGTAGGGCTTGAATGATATCCTGCAGAGCCAAACGGTCAATGAGTCCTTCTTCCCGGTCTTCTGCGGGAATCATGTTTTTTAAAGTCATCTCTGTTTCGCCGTGGACTTCGTCTAAAGAATCCGGCTGGCGGGTTGCAGATAACGCGGCGGAAAGCTCAGCCACCTCAACACAAAGAACGGCGGCGATTTCCGAAACGGAAGGTTCTGCTCCTTTTTCCTTTACCAGCTGTTCCCGAATGGCGGCTGCTTTTGCGGCCAGGGTTTTATAACTGCGACTGACTTTGATAGGACCGTTATCTCGAAGATAGCGGCGGATTTCACCCATCATCATGGGAACGGCGTACGTGGAAAACTGCATACCAAGCTCCGGGTTAAAATTGTCCATTGCTTTTAACAGACCGATGGCGGCAATCTGGAACAAATCTTCCGCTTCTGTGCCTCGATTTTTAAAGCGGTTTACCACCATGTAAATCAGCCCTGTGTTTTCCTCTATAAACTGCTCGCGGGCAGAAACATCTCCCATGGTACTACGCCTTAACAGGTCATATGTAGCCATTTTTTTATCCTCCTGTCCGTCAGGAGCTTATTCCGATTTCTTTTGTCAGGGTGACAACAGTTCCCTTTTCGGGGGAAGACTCAACAGTCATAGAATCCATAAAGGTTTCCATAACGGTAAAGCCCATGCCGGAACGTTCCCGGTCAGTGGATTGGGTATAAAGAGGCTGTGTTGCCAAGGCTACATTTTCTATGCCTTTGCCCTTGTCTTCAATTATGACGGTAACGAGCTGACCTTCTAACCGGCACGAAACGGTGACAATACCCTCGGTATGTCCGTAGCCGTGAACGATGGCATTGGTAACAGCCTCCGATACGGCGGTTTTAATGTCAGCAAGTTCTTCTAAAGTAGGATCTAACTGGCTGACAAAGGCAGCAACAGCCGCCCGGGCAAAGCTTTCGTTGACGGATTTACTTAAAAATTCAAGTTTCATTTTGTTTTCCATTGTTACGCCCCCTTTACTTCTGTGAGTGCCTGTTCAACACTTTGATAAACGGCAATCAGCCGTGTCAGGCCGGACATAGTTACCAGTTTTTTCATTCGGTCGCTGGTGCAGACTAAGGCAACGCTGCCGCCTAAAGAGTGAATCAGCTTGTACCTGCCGATGATCATGCCGATGCCGGAGCTGTCCATAAAGGAAAGGTTTGAAAAATCAAAAATCAGATTTTTTACGTCCCGTTCCGTAATGGCTCGCTCGATGACGGTGCGGATTTGTTCGGCACCGTGATGATCCAGCTCGCCACCCAGGGAAACGATAAGCGTTCGTTGGTTTAGTTTTAGTGCAATTTGCAAAATGCTTCCTCCTTTTGCGGTTGCCCGCTTTTTCTAATTGTAAAATTTTACCTTTTATTTTATTCGGCGACGAGGAAAAATTTCCTTTGATGAAAAAGAAAAGGTTTTGTCGAAAGGAAAAAACTTTTCGACAAAACCTTTAAAAATCGTCTTTATTTTACAATTTAATCAGTTAAAACTGTTTTATAGACACGTCGCAAACAGATGATACACATAATCAGCGAGGCGGCTTCTGCAATTAAAAAAGCAAACCAAACATAGTTTACGTTTCCAAGCAGGGATAATAAGTATGCAGCTGGCAACAGCACTACAAGCTGACGGGCAATGGAGATAAACATACTGATTAACCCCTTACCGATAGCCTGAAAGACCGAGGTGACTATGATACAGAAGCCGGCAAGCAAAAAGTGCAGACTGATAATTCTAAGTGCCGGAATTCCGATGGCAAGCATATCTTTTGAGGCGTCAAAGATTTTAAGGAGATCCCCCGGAAACAGCTGCATGATGATTAGCCCTATTGCCATCAATCCCGTAGCATACAAAATAGAGAGTTTCACGGTTTTTACCATACGGTCCTTTTTTTTAGCACCTAAGTTATAGGCAATGATAGGAACCATGCCGTTGTTTAAACCGAAGATGGGCATAAAGATAAAGCTTTGCAGTTTAAAGTAAACACCGAAGACTGCCACGGCAGTTTCCTTAAAGCCCATTAAAATTTGGTTTAAGCCGTAGGTCATAACAGAGGCAATTGACTGCATGATAATTGACGGAAAGCCGACGGCATAAATCCGCTTAATGGTTTTGCCGTTGGGTTTAAAGCCTTTAAAGCTGATGGAAATTTCCTTGTTATACTTTACGTTTAAAAACAGTCCGATACCCAAGGCACACATTTGACCGATAACTGTTGCAATGGCAGCACCGGCAACTTCTAAGCGGGGCAGGCCAAACCACCCGAAAATTAAGATGGGGTCTAAAATGATATTCACAATGGCACCGGTTGCCTGAGCATACATACTGTAAACCGTCTTTCCCGTAGACTGGAGCAGACGTTCAAAGATAATTTGACCGAACAACCCGAAGGACAGGGTGGTTACAATGGAAAGATATGCAGTACCGTGGGCTAAAATGGTGGGATCTTCTGTTTGGGTTTTAAAGAAAAATCCCGCTCCGGTCATTCCGAAAAGAGCAAAAGCAAGATAGCTCAAAACATAAAGAAAAATACCGTTTGTTGCGGCACGGTTTACGTCTTTTAAGTTTTTTTCGCCCAGCCTTCTGGAAAGCAGTGCATTGACGCCAACGCCGGTGCCGGCAGCTACGGCAATCATCAAGCTTTGTACGGGAAAAGCCAGAGATACGGCAGTTAGGGCATCTTCGCTGACGCGGGATACAAAAATACTGTCAACAATATTATATAGTGCCTGCACAAGCATAGAAATCATCATAGGGAGTGACATGGAAATCAGGAGCTTGTTAATCGGCATAACGCCCATTTTGTTTTCTTGTATCGGTTGGTTTTGCATAGTCTCTGACATGGTTTTTCCTTTCGTACGGTCTTATTTTGCTAAAAATTTTTTCAGGTCGTCAAGTTGCGAAGAAGCTACAGTTCTGCCAATATCATAAGCTTCCTGTAGTTTTTCAGGGCGGCGTTCAATTCGCTCAATGGGCAGGGGATCTTTGGGCCGAATAACAAAAATTTCACCCTTTTCTTCTTTCCCGGAAATATACTCAAGGGTTTCGTTGTACATCTTTGTGCGTTTGCCCAGTGCCTCTACAAGGGCAGGGTATTTACGAAGCAGAAGCTTCATAAAAAGGGGAGAGAGCTTGCCTTCTTTTTTGTAATAGCTTTTATCTCGAGTTAAGATAACTACGTTTTTTTCGTAGCCAAGGTTTTCAAAGAATTTAATGGGAATAGAATCTGCCGTGCCGCCGTCTGAAAGCTTTAAGCCGTCTATCTCAACAATTCTTGAAACCAGGGGCAGAGAAGCCGACGCACGCATCCATTCACAAAGAAGGGCTTGACTTTCTTCCTCAAACTTCTTATAAACCGCTTCGCCTGTTAAAACGTTGGTGCAAACAATGTAAAATTCCATGGGGTTTTGGCAGAAGGTGTCATAATCAAACAAGTCAAGCTTTTCGGGGATTTCACGGTAACAAAAATCAGCACCAAACAGGTCTCCCGTAGTGATCAGGGAGCGGAGGCTGCAGTAGCGTTTGTCTCTGCAGTAGGTTTTGTTATACCGCAGAGCTCTGCCGATTTGCTTTGATTTATAATTACAGCCAAAAGCGGCACCGGCGGACACACCGACGGCACCGTCAAAAGTAATATTATGTTCCATTAAAACGTCCGTGACGCCGGCGGTAAAAAGCCCACGCATGGCACCGCCTTCCATAATAAGACCTGTTTTCATTATCTCACCTGTTTTCCGTCTAAAAAGACAGCTTCTACCTTGGCAGCAAGGGTTAAAAGCTCGCCGGACTGAATAACAATGTTGGCATCTTTGCCAGGGGCAAGGCTTCCTACACGGTCATCAATCCCTGTGTTTTTTGCGGCGTTAATGGTAATACCGCGAAGGGCTACGTCTTGGCTGACACCGTTTTTATGAATTAACGATGCAAGCAGATATAGCTCGTTAATGGGCATAACATTGTGGTCGGATATAATAGCAAAGGGCACACCGGCTTCTTCCATGGCACAGTAAACCTTGTATTCTTTGTTTTTTAGCTCCGGTTTGGTGCGGCAATCCATAGCAGGTCCCAGCATCAGGGGAACTTGTTTTTCTGCAAGTAAGGGAGCAATCAGGTGACCTTCTGTGCAATGCTCAATAGTGAGTCGAATGTCAAACTCTTCTGCGATGCGAATTGCGGTGCAAATGTCATCTGCCCGGTGAGCGTGCACCTTTAAAGGAAGCTTTTTGCGGATGACGTCAGCCATTGCTTCCATTTTAAAATCAGGCTCGGGACGGTTTTTTTCTTCACCGGAAAGAAATGCATCCTGCTTGCGGACGTACTCTTTGGCTTTAAATAACGTTTCCCGTAAAATAGCGGCAGACCCCATTCTGGTTTTGGGAGCATTTCCCTTGGGTCCGTATGTTTTTTTGGGGTTTTCGCCCAGGGCTGCTTTCATGGCAACAGGGGCACGGAGAATCATTTCGTCTACCCAGCGACCGCCGGTTTTCAAAGCGGCAAACTGACCACCGATGATGTTAGTACTGCCGGGGCCGGTGACAACAGTCGTGACACCTGCCGATAGTGCTTCGCTAAATGCTTGGTCAAAGGGATCAATAGAGTCAATAACACGAAGCTGGGGGGTCACCGGGTCAGTCGATTCATTGCCGTCAGCACCCTCGCTGCCTGCACCCTCTGCCCAAAGGCCAACGTGGCAATGGGCATCAATAAATCCGGGCAGGGCATAATGTCCCTCTGCGTCATATACTTCATCAAAGGTATTTTCAGGTATGGTCAGGTCAGCCATAGGGCCAACGCTTTGAATTTTTGTTCCGTCTGCTATAATATATCCGTATTCATATTCTGCATCTTCCATAGTCAGAATATGTGCATTTTTAATCAGTAACAATCGTATCACTCCTTCAACAAAATATTGTATATGAATTTAAGAATTTTGTCAATTTATTTTACCCAAAATAGTTGACAGAGAAAGTTTTTGCGTTTATTATATATAATAAGGTGTAAAATAACTATTACTATGCCTTACATGATGTGAAACTTAAACAGATGATGTGTCTGTTTCCTGAAAGGATTGGTAACGTAAATGAAAGTATCAAAAATGCTGCTTAAAACCCTCCGTGAAACACCGGCTGAGGCAGAAACTGTCAGCCATCAGCTTATGCTCCGTTCGGGCATGATGAGAAAACTGGCTGCCGGTATTTATTCCTACCTGCCTATGGGGCTTCGGTCTCTGCACAAGGTAGAGGAGATTATCCGTGAGGAAATGGACAGAGCCGGAGCACAGGAGCTTTTAATGTCCGCTCTTCTGCCGGCTGAATATTAACAAGAGTCCGGCAGTTGGGAGGTTTTTGGTCCTTAAATGTTCCGTTTAAAGGACATACACGACCGTGACTTCTGCTTAGGACCTACTCATGAAGAAATTTTTACGCAGACAGTAAAAAGCGAAGTTTCCTCTTATCGTCAGCTTCCTTTAACCCTGTATCAGATTCAAACCAAATACCGTGATGAACGCCGTCCTCGTTTCGGCGTTATGCGTTCCCGTGAATTTATGATGAAAGATGCTTACAGCTTCGACCGTGACGAGGCAGGGCTTGATGCATCTTATCAGGCAATGTACAAAGCATATTGCCGCATCTTTGACCGCTTGGGCCTTGACTATATCGTAGTTGATGCAGACAGCGGTGCTATGGGCGGCTCCGGTTCTCAGGAATTTATGGTAAAATCCGAGTCCGGTGAAGCTGTTGTGGCATATTGCGAAACCTGTGGCTATGCGGCAAATGACGAAAAGGCAGAATGTGTGCCTGAGGTAGCGGAGCCGGAAGCTAAAAAGGAAATGAAGAAGATACATACGCCGAATGTGGGTACCATTGAAGAACTGGTTTCTTTCATGGGAACTGACAGCAAGCATTTTGCAAAAACTTTAATTTACGTTGCAGCAGGCAACCCTGTTGCCGTTATGGTTCGTGGTGACCGTGAAGTTAACGAAACAAAGCTTGCTAACCTCTTAGGCGTTAACGAGGGCGACCTGGAAATGGCAGAAGCCTGCGTTGTTTCCGAAGTGACCAATGCAAAGGTTGGTTTTGCTGGCCCGATTGGTCTTTCCATTCCTGTATACTGTGATTTGGAAGTTTCCAAAATGTGCAACTTTATTGTTGGTGCAAACGAAACGGATTACCACTTTGAAAACGTTAACCCTGATGATTTTACACCGGAAAAGGTTGCTGACCTCAGAACCATTACCGAAGGTGATGTTTGTCCCCGTTGCGGCAAGGCAATTAAAACAACTCGTGGCGTAGAAGTGGGTCATATCTTTAAGCTGGGTACTAAGTATACCGATGCATTAGAGTGTACTTACTTAGACGAAAACGGCAAGGCACAGACCCCGATTATGGGTTGCTACGGTATCGGTGTTAACCGTACCCTGGCAGCTGTAATTGAACAAAATAATGATGAAAACGGTATTATCTGGCCGGTGAGTGCGGCTCCTTATCAGGTGATTGTCGTGCCCGTAAACCGCAACAGTGAAGAACAGACAGCACTGGCAGGTTCTATTTACGAAAAGCTGCAGGCACAGGGAATTGAAGTGCTCTTAGACGACAGAGATGAACGCCCCGGTGTTAAATTTAAAGATGCTGACTTAACCGGTATTCCCGTACGAATTACTGTCGGCAAAAAAGCAGCAGAGGGACTCGTTGAATATAAGCTGAGAAAAGAGCAGGACATCAGCGAAATTACAGCAGAGCAGGCAATCGAGCAGGCTTGTGCGTTTATTCGCAGTGAACTGGCTTTTAACTGAGAAGAGGAATTGCAAAAAGGGGTTTAACCCCTTTTTGTCTTCTTTATTTATTTTTAAAGAAACGGAGGCAAAAAAAAGAATGAAAAAAATAATAGCGTTATGCTTGTTGGCAGTTCTTCTTTGTTTTGCCCCGGGCTGCACCTCAAACCAGCAGGAGCAACAGCAAGGACCTAAGCAGGTAACGGATTATCAGAATACCAACGAAACGCCAAGAAAAGGTGGTACCTTGCGACTTGCTATGGCAGGGGCAACCTCTTTTAATCCTCTTTTGGCGGAAAACAACAATAATTTGTATGTATTAAAACTTCTGCATGACAGTCTGTTCCAAAGAACGGCAAAGGACGTGTTAGAACCGGTACTTTGCGAGTCTTATTCCGTTTCGGAAGACGGGCTGACCTATGAGTTTACTGTCAAAAATAATGTCAGCTTCCACAACGGTGCGAAACTGACGGCAAAAGATGTTGAAGCAACTCTTTCGGCAATTTTTGCCTCGGAAAACAGTCTGTACCGTTCCCGCCTGTCAGCAATTTCTGCCTTTCAAAGTGAGGGCATGAAGCTTACGGTCACGTTGGCATATCCTGTGGTCAACTTTCCGGCACTTTTAGATTTTCCTGTTTTGTCTGAACATGATTTGGCAAGTGGCATAGACACTTTAACCTTAACACCTAACGGCTGCGGACGATATAAGGTTCAGAGCTATAAAAAAAGTAAGGAATTGTATCTGACGGTTAATGAAAATTATCATCGTGGTTTTTCACCGAACATTGAAAATATTACGGTATATTTGTTGAAAGACGCAGAAACAGCCGTTGCTATGCTGGAAAATATGCAGATTGACGTTTTGACCTCTGATGTGATTGATTTGTATGCCTATACTCCGAAACGAAATTTATCTTCCAAGGAATTTTCAGGCGGGGGTTTTACCTTTATAGGCATCAACAACCAAAAACCGGCATTTTTGTCTTCTAAAACCCGTTCAGCCTTAAACGAAGCAATTCACAAGGAAAAGATTGTCTCAGACAATGCACTTACCTACGGGGTGGCAGCGGAAATTCCAATTCCAACAGGGTCTTTCTGGAACAACAGCCAAAGTCTTCCTGCGATAAAGGAGACCCAGCAGGTAAAAACCATACTGTCAGAAGACGGGTGGACAGATGCTGATGGGAACGGTGTGCCTGAAAAGGATGTTTACGGTGAGTATACGGAACTGAAACCGGAAATTTTGGTGAATGAAGAAAATCAGCTTCGGGTTAAGATTGCAGAACAGATAAAAAATGCTTGGAATGCCATCGGCGTTCCTGCATATGTGACAACAGTTCCTTTTGCAGAATATCAGTCCCGTATTGAAAGCGGAGTTTATGATGTTTTTGTTGGCGGGGTGTCTATACTGCCGAATTATGATTTGTCTTTCATGCTGAAAACCGATTCAAATGTCTGCGGCATTTCTCATGAAAAGATTGATCAAACCTTGCAGGCTCTGGCTTTTACCGACCAAGACCTGCAGAAACAAAATCTGTTTCATGAACTGTGTGATGCAATAAGGAGTGAAGTGCCGGTTATCAGTCTTTACTTTGAAAATAATGTTTTAGTTTTTGATTCCCGCCTGCGTGGTGCCATTGAGCCTTCCGGTTCTGACGCCTATTATGGCATAGAAAATTGGTTCTTGGCGGAATAAAGCGTAGCCAACATGTAACATAAAAGTAAAATATAAACAATTGACCTTTACAGTTCTTAATGGTATAATGTTGATATACAATAGAGTTTGGTTTACTCAAAATAAATATCTATGGAGGGAAAAACATGAGAAAAATGAGAAAACTTCTATCGCTTCTTTTGGTATTGGCCATGACAATATCATTAGCAGTGCCGATGGTAGCAGCATCGGAATTTACAGACGTTGCGGATACGCATCCGTATTCTTCTGCAATTCAGAGTCTGGTTGCCCGCGGTATTGTCAACGGTATGGGTGACGGTACTTTTGCACCGGACGCCAATGTTACCCGTGCACAGTTTGCAAAGATGGTGATTCTTTCAATCGGTATGGGTAACAGCATCGGAACCACCGTTGATACAACCGGCTTCCCCGACGTTGCAACTGACCATTGGGCAGCACCCTATATTAAAGCGGCTTTTGGTCAGGCCATTATCAACGGTTTTGAAGACGGAACCTTTAAGCCCGATGAAAACGTTACATATGAACAGGCAATCACCATGGCTGTTCGTGCAAAATCCCTTTTCTTAAAGGCTGAAGCTGACAAAATCGGTTATCCCCAGGGTTATATCCAGGTTGCAACCAAGTACCAGATGTTAAAGGGTATTATTGACGGTGTTAACGGTCAGCCTGCAAAACGTGGTACCATTGCAAAACTGATGGATAACATGATTAAGTCTGAACTGCCTGATGAAATGGGCGGTCTTCCCAACCTTGACACAACTGATGAAACTGAAGAAGTAAAGGGTCAGGTTCTGGCAGTTAAAGGCACCAGCTTAATCAGCGGTGATACTGATAGCTTAAACACCTATCAGATTAAAGTTGAGTTGTCTAACGGTTCTATTGCGGTTTTTGATGCAAGAAATCTTGCTATTAAAGATTCACTCCGTTCTTATCTTGGTAAGCTGGTTGTTATTTACTATGATGAAGACATCAGCTCAAACATTCAGCGTATTACCAGCATGAGTGAACAGAGAAATAGAAACTACGTTGAAACTGTAACCTTAGATAAAATCAATGATTATTCTGATACTTTTGTTGAATACGATGACGCAAGAGACAATGAAGAGAGAATCAATGTTTCCGGCAGTGCAACAATTGTGTATAACGGTAGAGTAACAGCTTCTGATATTGATGATTTGATTACAGCAAATCTGACCAGAGCAGGTTCTATTCAGTTCCTGTGCACAGAAGGCGAAGGCTCTCCTGCTGACGTTATCTTCTTTACCTCTTACACCAACTGGTACGTAACCTCTACAACACCTTCCTCTAAAACCGTTTATGGTGAAAAGGCCGGTGTCAAGGACAGCATCGTAATTGATGATGAATCCAGAACGAAGAACGTTACTATTACAAAAGACGGTAAAACCGCAAGTTTCTCAAGCATTGCTAAGGGTCAGATTCTTTCTATCTCCAAGAGTGATGATAACAGCGTTATTGATGTAATTATTTCTGACGATACCGTTTCCGGTCTTGTTCAGGGTAAAAATACCGATAAGAACACCTTGACCGTTCAGGCTAAGGAATACACCTTCACAGACGGTATTGACGTAAGCACCATTAACTTAGGTATTACCTTAAAGCTGTACTTAGATGCCTTTGGTAAGGTTGCAAAATATACTCACCAGACCACATCTTCTAATCTTACTTATGGCTATCTTTTAACAGCAAGTGTTGACGGTAACAGCATGAACCCTCAGGTTGCTTTGAAGATTTTAAAACTGAACACAACTTCTACTTCAAGCCCTGATGAGCTGTATTTAGCTGATACAGTTACCATTAACAATACAAACTACAAACCTATTAACGATGCTGATGGTATTCTGACACTGCTGAAAGATACCGCTGAGTATTATGACGCTGCAAGCGGTGACTATGAATTTGCCAGCGGTAAAGTATTCCAGCCCATTCGCTATTCCAAGAATGCGGAAGGCAAAATCAGTTCTTTGTATATTGGTACACAGTCAGTAACAGCAACTGATTCTGACCTTAAGGTTGACAGATCTTTTGCTGATGTTGGTGATGAAATTACCTGTACAATGACAGGTTCTAATCCGACCTTCCAGTATCTGTATAAATTAAATTCTGCTACTAAAGTTGTTTATGTACCGGATAATGATACAGACCGTGCTAATAACGACAAGTACATTATCAGAAACGGTAATAATGCCGGCTTTACACAGGGCGTACAGTACAGAATTGTTATGGTTGATACCAGCACTTCCTCTACACCGGCAGTTGTAATCGTATATAGCGATCCTTCTGGTGTTTCTTCTACCGAGTGGGAAGAATGCACACCGAAGCTTGTTGTTGATAAAAGCAGAGGTACCGGCGAATATGAATATGAAATCATGTTGGAAGGTAGCAACGGCGAAGCAACACCTTATTATGATGAAACCGGTTCTTTCTACGGTGCTGTAAATATCGGTGATGTTGTCAGAGTTTCTGTTTCTACCGGTAACAAAGTAGAAGAATTTGAAGTTGCGGCAGAGGCAAAAGAAATTTATGCCGGAACAGAGTATATCAAGCCTATTACTCACCTGACAGAGGTTGCCCGTGAAGTTGATAAGAGTGGTACACCGATGAACGGTACCTATCCGTTACATAAAGAAGGTGACCGTAGCGTTACCCGTAAGATTGTTATGTATGCCGGTGTTGCGTTTGATATTGTTGAGAATTCAATGCTGATTGCAATGGATTATCCGGAAGCAGCTAACTGGGACAAGACTGCATTGACAAATGCAGGTAACCTGAGAAATATCAATGTATCTGGTGCTAAGGTGCTGGTTGTTGAGTTTAACAACGGTATAGTAGACAATATTGAAGCAAGCGATGTTGGTCAGATTATGACTTACGAAGATGCCGAAGTAAATGCGAATAAGTTATTCGTATACTGCTATGGCGATACCGCAAACCTGATTGTTGTTTACCGCAGCAGATAATTTCATAATAGCTGAAAAGTCCGGCGGCTAACCGTCGGACTTTTTTTTATTCGGATATTTCGGGAACACGGGTAGGACGACCCGTTTCATCTAGAGCAACAAAAACAAGGTTTGCTTCGTTGGTTTTAATTACAGCACCGGTTTGTAAATTTTCAGCCCAGACGGTTACTTTAATTCTCATAGATGTTTTTCCAACGGAGACTAACCTGGCTTGTAGTTTTACCATTTCTCCACGGCGTATGGGGTGGCGAAAGTAAAGACTGTCAATGGCAACGGTTGCAACATATTTTTCGGAATGTTTAGAGGCGGTGAGAGCGGCGGCAATATCAATCCAATGCATAAGCTGCCCGCCTTTTAAATTGTTTAACAGATTCACATCGTTTGGCAGCACCAGCTGTACCATTTCGATTTCAGAATCGCTGATTTTTTTTGCTTTTTCCATGTGCGTTCTCCTTTTTTGCTGTGTATTAAATTGATAGCAACCTGTTATACTAAAAATAAAAAAGGTTAAAAACAATGAAATATATAAAATTATTTTTTTTCATTTTCCTGCTTTTTATTCTTATAGCAGGTTGTAACATACAGAAAGAAAAAGAAGCAGTTCCTGTCCCTATTGAAAGCTCTGAGCCGGAGCCCACGGAAGAAGCTGAAACAACCCCGATTCCGGCTAAAGCTCCCGAGCCTGTATTACTGGGTAGTGCCAAGACGGAGATTTTAGACTGGGCAGACACCAGACTACACAATATAAAGCTGAGTATTCAAAAAATTAACGGTTACACCCTGGCTCCGGGAGCAGAATTTTCTTTTAATCGGATTGTTGGGGAGAGAACTGCAGAACGAGGCTACCAAAAGGCAACAGTTCTAATCAAAGAGGAAAAGGTACAGGATTATGGCGGAGGCGTCTGCCAGGTGAGTTCAACTCTTTTTCAGGCTGCAAGAAAGGCAAACCTTTCTGTTACAGAGCGTCACAGCCATCAAAAAGACGTAGGCTATGCTCACCAGGGTGATGATGCAGCGGTGGATTACGGCAATAAAGATATGCGGTTTGTTAATAATCGGGAAAAAAGCGTGAAAATTCTTATGTCGGTTGGAAATGGTGTAGTTACTGCAGAAATATATGAAATCCCCTACAATTAACATCTAAATGAATGTAAATAATGCCAGAATTTAGAAAGAGACTTTACTAAACGGTTTTTTTATAGTAAAATAGGTAAGTCAGCTCATATTAGAGCAAAAAAATAAAAAAGGGGATTTTTACTATGAAGAAATTCACAAAAGTTTTAGCATTAGCTTTAGCATTGATGTTTGTGCTGACAGCTTGTGCAGCACCTAAAACACAGTCTGATGCAGAGTATGTTAAGGAAAAAGGCAAGCTGATTGTCGGTATGACATTGTTTGCTCCCATGAACTACTATGAAGGCGAAGAATTCGTTGGTTTTGAAACTGAATTCGCTAAGGCGGTTGGTGAAAAATTAGGCGTTGAAGTTGAATTTGTTGAAATTGACTGGAACACCAAAGAGGTTGAACTGGCAGCCAAGAGCATTGACTGTATCTGGAACGGTATGACCATTACACCGGAAAGACAGGAAGCAATGTCCATCTCCGTACCGTATATGCAGAACAAGCAGGTTGTTGTTGCAAAAGCAGAAAATGCTGATAAATACAAAACAGCTGACGGTTTAGATAAGGTCGTTGTTGTTGCAGAAGCTGAATCTGCCGGTGAAGAAGTTGCAATGTCTGATGATTTCTTCAAAAAAGCATCCTATACAGCAGTTGATTCTCAGGCAAAGGCTCTGATGGAAGTTAGCAGTGGCACAGCTGGTGCTTGCGTTGTTGACTATGTTGCTAGCATTGGTATGATTGGCGAAGGTACTGACTATGAAAACCTGGTTGTTGTTGAAACCGGTGATTTCTCTCCTGAACAGTATGGTATCGCCTTCAGAAAAGGCAGTGATTTAACCGAACAGGTTAACAAAGCAATTGCTGAACTGGCAGCTGACGGTACTTTAGCTAAAATTGCAGAGAAGTACAAACTGGCAGAACTGCTTGAAGTTTAATTTCTGCATATAATAATTTAAATCTGACACAGGAACTTTCTGCAATTTTGCAGAAAGTTCCTGTAAGTACATATTTTGGAGAATGCCATGACTTTCACCGTTGTAACCAATGAACTCCTGCAGGGGTTTTTACAAAACTGCTATTTATTTGTTTTTACCCTTGTTTTTTCGATTCCCTTAGGACTGGTTATTACCTTTGGTTCCATGTCCAAGTGGGCTCCGTTTTCTTTTATAAATCGCTTCAATCTGAAAAAAAACGGGTCTAACAGTAAGCAGAATCGTTTTGCAGATGTTTTGCATTCCGTTCTTTCTGCTATTGCCGGCTTTGCACCTATCAGAAGCATTACCCGTGTTTTTGTATGGATTATTAGAGGAACACCGTTGCTTTTACAGCTACTGGTGGTTTTTTACGTACCCGGACTTGTTTTTAACTATCCCATGACTAACAGAATGCTTGCTGCACTCATTGCTTTTGTTATTAACTATGCGGCATATTTTTCTGAAATTTACAGAGGCGGTATTGAAACGATTTCTAAAGGACAATATGAGGCCGGTCAGGTTCTTGGTATGACGAAACTTCAGGTGTTCTTTAAGGTGGTTCTCCCTCAGGTTATTAAACGGATTATTCCGCCTATGGGAAATGAAATCATCACTTTAGTGAAAGATACCAGCCTGGCGAGAATTATTGCTGTGGCTGAAATTTTAAAAGCAGCAGAACGTTTTTCTGCTCGCGGTGTTATCTGGCCCCTGTTCTACACGGGTGCATTCTTCCTGCTCTTCTGTGGTGTGCTGACAATTCTGTTTGGCTACATTGAAAAGAAATTTGATTACTATAAAGGGTAAGGAGGTGCCACAGATGTATATTTTAGAGGCTAAAGGAATAAAAAAAAGCTTTGGAACGCTTAACGTAATAAAGGGTGTTGACCTTTCTGTTTCCAAAGGTGATGTTATTGCTATTATCGGGCCATCGGGTTCCGGCAAGAGTACGTTTTTGCGGAGCCTTATCAACCTGGAAAAAGTTGATGACGGCACCATTACCATCGAGGGCCAGCCTGTTGTGGAAAATGGCGTGTACGCTAAAACCCCAGAGGCAAAAGAGGCATATAAAAAGCTGGGTATGGTTTTTCAGAATTTTAATTTGTTTCCTCACAAATCGGTGATGGAAAACATTATCATGGCACCTGTCTCTTTGCAGAAAATGACTCGCGATGAAGCGATTATCGAAGGTCGCCGCCTGCTTGCAGAAATCGGCCTTTCTGATAAGGAAAATGCTTACCCGTATGAGCTGTCCGGTGGTCAGCAACAGCGTGTTGCTATTGCCCGTTCACTGGCTTTGAAGCCGGAAATTCTTTTGTTTGACGAACCTACATCGGCACTGGACCCCGAACTTACCGGAGAAGTACTTCGTGTTATTCGCAAACTGGCGGAAGAGAAGATGACACTTTTAATTGTTACCCATGAAATGTCCTTTGCCAGAGACGTGGCAGACAGAATTATTTTTATGGACGGTGGCGTGATTGCCTATCAGGGAAAACCGGAGGAAGCTTTTTCTTGCAATTGCAATCCGCGTTTAACGGCATTCTTAAAGAACTTTAATGAACATTAAAAGACTGCAATGACCTTGCGGTCTTTTTCCTTTTGCAGACCCAAAAAACAAAGTCTCTGTCCTACATGAGTATTGGTGAACAAAAAATATACATTTTTTAAGATAATTATGCGTAAATAGATGACAAATAGGCAAAAAATGCTACAATATAGTTAGATATTGAAACTTTTTACAATCTATATAGATAGAA
>JAFQWH010000107.1 GCA_017407515.1 Clostridia bacterium
AAAAGTGAAGCAACTTGTTTTGATAAAATACGGTGAAATTATTTTAAAAGGCTTAAACCGTCCTTTTTTTGAAGAGGCTTTAGTTAAAAATATTAAAGACGCCCTGCCGAAAGACTTTAAGGGTATTGTTCATCGGGCTCAGGCGACCATTTATGTAGAGCCGGAGGACCCCGCCATCATCGACGAAGTTATCCGCCGCATGACCAAGGTGTTCGGCATCACCTCCGTAACCCGTGCTTTTTGTCTGCCGAAGGATATTCATGGTATGCAAAAAGGTGCAGCAGAGGTTTTGGCTCCCGTTTTAAAGGGTATCCGTTCTTTTAAGGTTGAAGCTAAACGTGCCGATAAAAAATTCCCCCTGACCTCTCCGGAAATCTGCCGTGAGGTCGGCGGATATTTACACGATGCGTTCCCCCATTTAACAGTTGACGTGAATCACCCGGAAGAAACCGTTATGGTGGAGGTTCGGGAAGAATATGCTTATGTTTACTGTGGCAGAGTGAAAGGTGCCGGCGGTATGCCTATCGGCAGTAACTCCAAGGCAACCCTGCTCCTCTCCGGCGGTATTGACAGCCCCGTTGCAGGATATATGACCGCTAAACGCGGCGTTAAATTAAACGCTGTTCACTTTTTCTCCTATCCCTATACCGGAGAACGTGCCAAAGAAAAGGTATTAACCTTAGGTAAAATTCTGGCTGAATATGCTCCCCGTTTAGATGTTCACGTAGTTCCCTTTACTGAGGCACAGCTTGCTATAAAAAAATACTGTCCGGCAGAACAGCTGACAATTATCATGCGTCGTATCATGATGCAGATTGCTGAGCAAGTAGCTCTTAAAACCGGTTCAAAGGCTCTGATTACAGGCGAAAGCATCGGTCAGGTAGCAAGTCAGACAGTGGAAGCCTTAACCGTTACCAATCAGGCTGTTAAAACTCTCCCTGTGTTCCGTCCCGTTATTGGTATGGATAAAGAGGAAATCGTCACCATTGCCCGCCAAATCGGCACCTTTGAGACTTCAATTCTGCCTTATGAGGACTGCTGTACCATCTTCACACCGAAGCATCCTAACACCAAACCGAAACTGGAACGTATTTTAGAATCGGAACAGAAGTTAGATGTTGAAAAACTGATTGCTGATGCCATCTCCGGCATTGAAATTATCAGACTGTAAAACAGGAGGGACATTATGTCAGATGCCGTTATTGCTTTTTTTCAAAAATTCGGAATTTCAGATGAACTGCTTGTTTTTATAGTGTCCATGCTACCTATTATTGAACTACGCGGGGCTATTCCTCTCGGGGTGTTTTTAAATATGAACCCCTGGCTTTTGTACGGGTTGGCAGTACTGGGAAACATTTTGCCCGTCCCCTTCATCATTTTTTGTGCAAGACCCATTGTTAACTTCTTCTTAAACACAAAATTTTTGCGGCCCATTGGTCAATGGCTCGAAGCTAAGGTCAGAAAAAACTCTCACAAGGTCAAAAAATATGAAGCATGGGGGCTTTTTCTCTTTGTTGCAATTCCCATTCCCGGCACAGGTGCCTGGACAGGTTCGCTACTGGCAGCCCTTATGGATGTGCGATTAAAAACCGCATTTCCATCTATCTTGTTCGGTGTTTTGACTGCCGGACTGATTATGATTTTTGGTAGCAGCATTGTGGATTTTATTATTAGTATTTTTGTTTAAACTGGTATCAAAAAGCTGTAACCGTTCCTCCCAAACGGTTACAGCTTTTTTATACTTTTTTATCCAAAATCATGCCGAATACCGGCATCAATACCGTAATTTTCAAAGATACAAACAATCTCTTCTACCACGTCAAAATCTGACTTGCTTTCATCTTTAATCGCAGCTTGTATTGCTTGTAAGCATTGAACCGCCGTTGTTTGTATAACATCACCGGAATAAGCTTGACAGAGCTTTACTGTTTCCAAAAGTTTTTCCCTTAGCTCATAAGCCAAAATCTCTTCTGTAATATCCAAATTTATCACCTCATATCTAGAATAATATACCTTTATTCAAGTATATACTTAAATAAAGAAATTGTCAAGTAAATGTATCTTTATTAAAATATACTTGAGGTGAATTGTTGCTATGATTAGAATATCCTTGGATAAAGTATTGGAGAAAACGGGTATTAGCAGATATGAATTGGCAAAAAGAACCGGTATACGTTATCAGATTATAGACAATTATTATAAAAACAAGGTTAAACGGTATGACAGTTATATTTTAGAACGCATTTGTGACGCTTTAAACTGTACAATATGTGATATAATAGAATACAAAAAAGCCCGCTTATAGCGGGCTTTTCATTTTAATTCTATTCAGAGGTAAAGGGCAAGAGAGCAATATGTCTTGCACGCTTGATAGCCTCTGTGAGCTGTCTCTGATGCTTTGCACAGGTACCGGTAATTCTTCTGGGAAGAATCTTAGCACGCTCAGATACAAAACGTCTCAGTTTAGCTGTATCTTTGTAATCGATGTAATCGATTTTATCCTGACAAAAGGCACAAACTTTTTTCTTTGCCTTTCTGGGTCTCATGGGTCTTTCTGCCATGTAAAACGCCTCCTTCCGGTAATCTTCCGCTAAACATTAAAAGGGTAAATCTTCCTCTTCAACAGGCATAAAACCGTCAATATCAGCAGACGGTGCCTGGGGTGCAGCTGACTGGGGTGCAGAATATGCCGGCATATCAGCCTGATAGCCACCATTGCCGTTTTCATTTTTGCTCTGGGCAAACTCAACGTCCTCTGCAACAACCTCTGTGATATACCGCTTATTACCATTCTGGTCATCATAAGACCGGGTCTGAATACGACCGTCTAACGCGATACGCATTCCCTTAGTAAAGTAGCGGCTGATAAACTCAGCGGTTTTATTCCAGGCAACACAGCTGATAAAATCTGCCTGACGTTCTTCTCCCTGACGGACAAAACGTCTGTCGCAGGCAACTGTAAAGCTAACCACAGCAGTACCGGACTGGGTTGTCCGAAGCTCCGGGTCACGGGCGAGCCTTCCCACTAAAACAACTTTATTCATACATTCTCATCCTTTCAGCACAATTCGAAAAGTTCCCTTTTGTTATTTGCTGATCTTTCTTTTTTCTTCCTTTTTGATTACGATGTCACGTAAAATGCCATCTGTAATCCGGTAGATTCTTTCAAGCTCCTGCGGAAAATCCGGTTTGGCGCTGAACTGAATCAACACATAGTAGCCTTCAGTTAAATCATTGATCGGATACGCCAGTCTGCGTTTACCCCATTCATCTACAGATTCAATTTCACCTGCATCAGAAATCAATGATTTGAACTTTTCAACCAAAGCCTGAATCTTTTCTTCTTCTAAAGAAGCGTCGATTACGAAAATAGTTTCGTACTTGTTGATTACTTCAATCATCTTTTTCACCTCCTTCTGGACTTAGGCCCTCAGCTTTTGCTAAGAGCAAGGATACTTATATCACAAAATATGACATAACAGTATAATTATATATGACAAAATCTTTTTTGTCAAGCACTTTTTTATTTGTTATCATACAGGTTACGCTGGTCAATAACGCGAACGGCTTTACCCTCACTGCGGGTAATGGTTTTGGGCTCAACCAGGCGAACCTTTGCATAAATACCCAACATTGCCTTTAAAGCATCAATCAGTTCTTTTTCTTTTTCCGCAATTTCACGAACCGCATCTGAGAACATTTCCGGTGTCATTTCTACCTGAACCTCAAGCTTATCGCTGTTGTTTTCACGGCTGACAATAATCTGATAGTTAGCGGGATAGCCTTTTGCCAAAAGTACCGCTTCAATTTGAGACGGGAACACGTTAACGCCCTTAACAATCAGCATATCGTCACTTCTGCCCATCGGCTTACACATTTTAACATGGGTTCTGCCGCAGGAACATTTTTCACGGGTTAAGATACAAATATCACGGGTGCGGTAACGCATCATAGGAAATGCCTGCTTGGTGATGGTTGTAAATACCAGTTCACCCTTTTCACCCTCAGGCAGAACCTCGCCGGTTTCGGGGTCAATAATTTCAGCAATGAAATGGTCTTCGTTAATATGCATACCGGTCTGTTCGCTACATTCGTAAGAAACACCGGGACCGGAAATTTCCGTCAAACCGTAAATATCATATGCCTTAATACCCAGCTTTTCCTGAATATCACGACGCATAGCCTCACTCCAGGCTTCTGCACCAAAAATACCACTCTTTAACTTAATCTGGTCGCGAAGACCTCTTTCGTGAATACTTTCAGCCAGGTATGCCGCATATGACGGTGTGCAACAAAGCACGGTTGCACCCAGGTCGCACATGAACTGGAGCTGACGGTCTGTGTTACCGGAGGACATAGGCAAGGTCAGGGAACCCACTTTGTGAGAACCGCCGTTTAAACCGGGGCCGCCTGTAAACAAACCGTAACCGTAGCAAACCTGCACAACATCTTCTTTGGTTGCACCGGCTGCCATCAAAGCTCTGGCACAACATTCTTCCCAAAGGTCAAGATCATGTTGAGTGTAAAAGGCCACAACACGCTTACCGGTTGTACCACTTGTGGACTGAATACGAACACAGTCAGAAAGAGGCATGGCCAGTAACCCATAAGGGTATGCATCACGCAGGTCATTTTTTGTTAAAAACGGAAGCTTATGTAAATCGTCAACTGATTGAATATCCGCCGGAGTTACACCCTTAGCGTCCATCAGGTTACGATAGTACGGCACGTTTTTATATACGTGTGCCACTTGTTTAACAAGCCGTTCACTCTGCCAGGCACGAATCTGCTCACGGGAAGCACATTCAATTTCCGGTTGATAGTAATGCTCCATTTGTCATCATTCCTTTGCTTTGTTTATTTCATAGATAAATATTTTGCATTCTTTACTAAATAATCCACGCCGGAAACAATTGTGAGTACAACTGCAAGCCAAACGCAAATATCAATAAAAAGATTTGCACCAAACCAAATAGCCAATGTTAAGGCAATAAACTGCCACATAGTTTTCGCCTTGCCCCAGATGCTTGCCGCAATTACGTTGCCTTCAGATGCAGCAGAAATGCGGACACCGGAAACGATAAATTCTCTTGCCAGAATAATAATCGTAACCCAGGCCGAAACATCCCCTGTGACATTTAAGCAAACCAAGGCCGCCGTTGTCAGCATTTTGTCTGCCAATGGGTCCATAATTTTGCCGAAATTTGTCACCTGGTTATTTTTTCTTGCAAGGTAGCCGTCAAGCCAGTCTGTGGCAAATGCCAACACGAAGATTATGGCTGCAATAAGCCGGGAAAAAGAAAACCAGTTATGCAGCATAAAAATCATAAAAACCGGTACCAGCAGTACACGCAGGATTGTTAATTTATTCGGTGTATTCATCTGTGGCTCCTTTCTCTTCTAAAACAGCACTGCCTACAAGCTCATAGGTATCTGCATTCAAAATGTTAACCTTTACAAATTCTCCGGGCATATGCTCTGCCTCCGAAACAAAATACACCGTGTTGTCAACCTCCGGTGCATCGCCGGCAGACCGGCCAAAATACATCAGGCTTTCTTCTTCGTAGCCTTCAACCAAAACCTCAACAAGACTGCCGATTTTATCCATTTGCTTTGCCAGAGAAATTTCTTCCTGGACAGAGAGAATTTTAGCGGCTCTCTCTTCCTTAACTGCCTCCGGCAGCTGCTCCGGCAGTTTTGCCGCCGGTGTACCGTCTTCCTGAGAATAGGCAAAAGCACCCAAACGGTCAAACCGCATCTCTTTCACAAAGGATAAAAGAGTTTTAAACTGCTCTTCGGTTTCCCCTGGAAAACCGGCAATCACCGTTGTACGAAGGACAATCCCCGGCACACGTTCTCTGAGCTTTTGAATTAAAGACACAAGCTCCTCGTGGGAAAGATGCCGTCCCATACGGCGAAGCACCTGACTGTCTGCGTGCTGAATGGGAATATCCATATATTTAACAAGTTTTTCTTCTTTTGCAAAAACATCAATCAACTCGTCGCTGATCATTTCGGGGTATAGATACAACACCCGCACCCAACGAAGCTCCTCTATGGCACAAAGCCGGGTTAACAGTTCCGGAAGCTTATATGCACCATATAAATCAATTCCGTATCGTGACGTATCCTGTGCAATGACAATCAGCTCACGGACGCCGGACGCAGAAAGTGCCTCTGCCTCTTTCACAATGTCTTCCATGTTGCGACTTCTGTAACTGCCACGCAATTTAGGGATAATGCAGTACGTACAATGATTATCGCAGCCCTCGGCAATTTTGCAGTATGCCATATAGCCCGGGGTTGCAAGCTTTCGATTCTCCTCGGAGATAGGGTCATCCATATGCCCATATAAAACAACCTGCTCGCCGGAAAACGCTTTCTTGATAACCTTGGCAATCTGTGCATAATCACCGGTGCCCACAACAGCATCAACCTCCGGCAATTCTGTAAGAATTTCTTCCCGGTAGCGTTCTGCCAGACACCCACAGACGATTAAAAGCCGGCAACGGTCTTCCTTAAACGCCGCCATCTCCAGAATTGTCTGAATGGATTCTTCCTTAGCCGAATCAATAAAAGCACAGGTATTGACAATAATCACGTCGGCTTCCTGGGGGTCAGATACAATCTTATGCCCGTCACCGTCTAAAATACCCAGCATTACCTCGGTATCCACTAAATTTTTTGCACAACCCAGTGAAACGATTCCAATATTCAAAGAACTCACCCTTATTCTGCATCAGCAGCGTCTGCTTCAGCGGCTTCTTCTGCCATTTGGTGTTCAGCTGCTTCTAAGGCTTCAACCTTTGCCATATATTCAGCTTCACGTTCCTGTTCCTGTTCCTTGGTTTCATTTACTACTAAAACACTACCCTCAGCAATTTCTTCAACCGCCTTGGTGATGCTTCTGGCACCGTCAATACTGGTTTCTTCGTCCTTTGCAACCTCCAAAATGTCTCTTGCACGCTTAGAAGCGGCAATAACTAAAGAATAACGGTTGCCTGCCTTTTCCATTAAATCCATAATAGAAGGATACAGCATCATAACATATCAATCCTTTCTTATTGTTTACTTTTTTAGATTTTCCTGAATCCACATTCCGTTTCGCTCAATTCTCATTTTTTCCGTTTGAATAATTGCCGCAAAACGTTCTGCTGCCAGGCTGACTTCATCATTTATTAGTATGTAATTATACTTTTCTATATTCGAGCATTCCCACCGTGCTGTTTCCAGACGTTCAGCTACCACTTCGGGAGCTTCTGTGCCTCTGCCGGTTAACCGTTTTTCCAATTCCTCCATAGAAGGAGGCATAACAAAAATGAAAACCGCTTCGGGGAACTTGCTTTTAACCTGAATCGCACCCTGGACTTCAATTTCCAGGATAACATCTTTTCCCGCCTCTAAAAGCTCTTCAACCTTTTTTCTCGGGGTGCCGTAATAATTCTGGCAGAAACAAGCCCATTCAATGAACTCATGATTTTCTATCATAGAGCGGAACTGTTCTTCCTCTAAAAAGTAGTAATTCACGCCGTCTGCTTCCCCGGGGCGGGGCTTTCTGGTTGTTGCCGAGACGGACATACAGACTTCAGGGTGTTGCTCCATTAACGCCTTACAAACCGTACCCTTACCGGCACCGGAAGGGCCGGAAACCACCAGCAAAAGACCTTTATTCTTCATCTTCCTCGTCCTCCTCTAAGAGTGCCTCACCGTTTTCATTCATACGGTTGGCAACTGTGGTAGGCTGCAGAGCTGACAAAACAATATGGTCGCTGTCCATAATAATAACGGCACGGGTACGACGGCCATAAGTGGCATCAATCAGCATACTTCTCTCTCTTGCCTCCTGCACCATACGCTTAATGGGGGCAGATTCCGGGGAAACCACAGCCACCAGACGTTCAGAGGAGACGATATTACCAAACCCAATATTTATCAGTTTCATGGTGATTCCTTCTTTTACTCAATATTCTGAATTTGTTCTCTTAATTTTTCGATTTCCGCTTTCATGTTAACCACCAGCTTGGAAATCTGTAAGTCATTGGCTTTAGAACCAATGGTGTTAACCTCGCGGTTCATTTCCTGCACTAAAAAGTCCAGCTTTCTGCCAATGCTCTCGCCCTCAGCTAAAATGTTCTCCAGCTCGTTAAAATGGCTCCGCAGACGAACGGTTTCCTCGCTGACGCAAACTCTGTCTGCCATCAATGCAACCTCGGTCAAGAAGCGGGGCTCATCAACGGGAACATCTTCTAAAAGCTCTTTCATGCGTTCTCTGAGCCGTGCGGCATAATTATCTGCCATCTTAGCCGCCAGTTCTTCAACCTTCGCCAGGTCAGACAAAACATTCCGTGCACGAAGACGCAAATCTTCCACCATGCGGCTACCCTCACGCTCACGCATTGCCTCAAAATCGTCCACTGCTTTTTCCAGGCAGGAAAGCACCATTTGCCAAACCGCCTCCTGGTCTTCCTCCTCCTGACGGGCAATGAAAATATCAGAAAAACGGGTCAGGTCAGAAAGGCCGATTTCGTGGCGAATCCCCATGGTCTCACGAATTTGTGTTAACACCTCATAGTAATTTTTCAAAAGCTCCGTATCTAAGGTAATTGCCTTGTTCTGGCTGACGTAGCTTTCAAAGTATAAAGATACATCAATTTTACCACGGCGGACACGTTTGCCCACGTATTCCTTGATTTTATCCTCTAAATACAGGTACATTCTGGGCAACTTTACGTTAATGTCGCAATACCGATGATTTACGCTCCGCAAATCAATAACAATTTTCTTTTGTGCGTCAACGCACTCGTACCGGCCGAAACCGGTCATACTTTTTACAGTACTCATAGTCTACCTCTTATTAAAAAGATTTATGTTGTTCTAAGTAAATCAATAAAACAGACACATCTGCCGGGCTGACACCGGAAATACGGCTTGCCTGACCTAAAGAACGGGGGCGGATTTTTGTAAGCTTCTGCCGAGCCTCCAGTCTGAGGCCCTCAATCCGGGTGTAATCAATTTCTTCCGGCAAGAGCTTGTCCTCCATTTTACGGAAAGCATCAACCTGCCGAAGCTGACGATTTATGTACCCCTCGTATTTAATCTGAATTTCCGCCTGCTCTGCCTCCTGAGGAGAAAGAGAGGGGCGATTCGGGTCAATAGGAGCTAAAATTTCATAGGTAAATTCCGGCCGTCTTAACAATTCTGATAAACGAATCCCTGTATGAATATCTGCCGAATTGTGCTGTGCTAAAAAGGCACGAACTGTATCAGAGGGCGGCACAACCGTTTCGGAAAGCCGCTTAATTTCTGCTTCAATCGCATCTCTTTTTTGTAAAAACCGCTGATACCGCTCCTCGCTGATTAAACCAATTTTATAGCCCTTCGGCGTCAGTCGCAGGTCGGCATTATCCTGCCGGAGCAATAAACGGTATTCGGAGCGGGAGGTCATCATGCGGTAAGGCTCCGGCGTTCCCTTGGTAACCAAATCATCAATCAATGTTCCAATGTAGCTTTCAGAACGGTCTAACACAAAGGGTTCTCTACCCTGAATCTGCATTGTGGCGTTAATACCTGCCATAAGCCCCTGGGCTGCGGCTTCTTCATAGCCGGAGCTGCCGTTAAACTGCCCGGCACCAAAAAGGCCTTTAATTTTCTTAAATTCCAGGGTGGGAAGCAGTTCCGTCGGGTCAACACAGTCATATTCTATGGCATAAGCCGTCCGCATCATTTTTACGTTTTCAAGGCCTGAAATGGTGCGAATCATCTCAAGCTGAACATCTTCCGGCAAGCTGCTGGAAAGCCCCTGCACATACATTTCTTCTGTTTGAATGCCCATGGGCTCAATAAAAAGCTGATGCCTGTTTTTATCGGCAAACCGCACTACCTTGTCCTCAATTGAGGGGCAATACCGGGGGCCAACACCCTCAATTTTACCACCGAATAAAGGGGAACGATGCAAATTATCACGAATCACCTGATGGGTTTTTTCGTTTGTATAAGTCAAATAGCAACTAACCTTGTTCTCCCCCGGGTCCGTTGTTTCAAAGGAAAAGGGGGTAATAGGGTCATCGCCTTTTTGTTCTTCCATTTTTGAAAAATCAATACTGCTCCGGCTGACGCGGG
>JAFQWH010000108.1 GCA_017407515.1 Clostridia bacterium
CTCCAGGTATGCAGTCCTACCACCAGCGGCCGATTTTCTTTTGATGCTGATTGATAAAACAGGGACGGCTGCAAGGTTTTATCTAAAGAAGACGTTACTAAAATTTCTTTTTGCGTCATGGTATCACTCCTAGATTCTTACTTCGTATACACCAGCTCGTACCGGGCACCGTCAGAAAAAACTTCTCCGTCAACGCCGGTCATCATAGCCTCTTTGTTTTTGCAAAAGGACCAGTAGCTTTGGTCTATGTTATAATCTGCCGTAATCCCGTTAACAACCTTAACGTAAAGACCGTATGGCCCCTGCTCACCGGCAATCAGTTCATGCTCTAGGAGGGCTTCTCCTACCGTATCTTTATCTGTATGAACCGTAAAGGTGACGGCTTTGTCCTCTGCCTGAACCTCTACATACAAGGTCTTACTTCCTTGACCAAGCTCTGTATCTTCCGTATAAGCTGCATTTTCCCAAAGGCCCTTTTTCGTTTCCGGCTGACTGCAGGAAACAAGGCCCAGGCATAAAACCGCTATTAAAATACCCCAAAGTGTTCTATGAGTTGCTTTTTTCATTGTTATCTTCCTTTCTCGTTAGGTGCATCAAAGCTCCTCTGCCAGATTTTTTCGTTTTTCCCACTTGCCTGACAAGAAGTAAATCATACTGGGTACTGCATAGCCATAGGGGGCTAGGGCATAACCTAAAACAACGCCGTAAAAACCCCAGCCAAACACAATGCCGAACAAATAGCTAAGGCCAATTCGCAAGAATACGCCGTCAAGCAGTGCCAGCACCATGCTGAGTTTTGCATGACCAATACCCTGGACAAAGGCACCACTACCACGCATAGCTGCAAAAGCAGGAAACATCCACAAAATTGCCCGGATAAACTCTTTAGACATGGCGTGGACCTGTGGGTCATCAGAGAAAAGCATAAACAGTTGTTTACCAAAGCCCAGGTATAACACCATGAAGAAAAACGTCAGCAAACCGGAATACAGCCAGGCAAAGTACACCACCTTTTTCGCCCGTGTCTTTTGGCCCGCACCTATATTCTGACTAATCATAGGCAGGGCCGCATACTGAATCCCCTGAGAAATTTTATTGATAATATCATCAATTCTTACGCCTACGCCAAAGGTTGCCGAGGCAACTACGCCCACCTGATTGATAGTAGAATTAACAAACAGCATGGAAAGGTTAATAAACCCGGATTGAATTGCCATCGGAGTCCCCAGGTTGACAATCATACGGGCATAGGTTTTATCCATGCGAAAACTCTCTTTTTTAAAGTCAAAACCAAAGGATTGCTTATTTTGATACAGATAATAAACAGAGAATAAAAACGAAACTGCCTGGCCGATAACCGTTGCCCAGGCGGCACCTGCCACCCCGAAGCCCATAAACCCTGTAAAGACAATGTCAAGCACAAGGTTGGTCACAGAGGCAATCACAATAAACAAAAAAGGTCTTTTCGAGTCGCCCATACCCCGCAAAACTGCCGAGACCATATTATAGCCTGCCGTAAAAGCCATGCCACAGCCACAAATCACGAGGTATTCCATAGCCATGCTGTAAGATTCCGCCGGAACGTGCATCAAATTTAAAATACCGGTTCTAAAAATAATGCTGATGCCGGAAAAGATAGCTGCTAAAATCATCAGAATACAAAACAGTGTCCCGATAATGGGGTTAAATTTTTCCCGTTTTCCGGCTCCTAACGCCTGAGAAATCAACACCTGACCGGCGTTAGAAACACCCAGGCAAACCATGGTTGCAAAGTTTACAATCTGGCTGCTTTGAGCCACAGCAGACAGCCCCGCCGTTCCGACGTATTGCCCCACGATGACCATGTCAATGGTTGTGTATAACACCTGCAAGGCATTAGACGCCATAAAAGGAAGCATAAACCAGAAAAGCTGTTTGGGTATGCTCCCCTCTGTAAAGTTGTTTGAAATTCTCCCTCTCATATGTAACGCTCCGCTTTTTATTATAACAACTTAAATTCTATTTTTAATACATTTCTATATGTCCAAAAAATACTGTGTGACAATTATATAATTAGGTGATAGAAAAGATGCACCTTGTCTTGTCGATATGCAAACTCTGTTTGCTCGATATTTTTGCTTCCGCAAAATCGATATGTTTTTCGCTTTGCTCAAAACTCGATATGATATAAATCTCGTTGCCGAAAGGCAACATATCGAGTGCAAAGCACATATCGAGTCATTTATGACATATCGAAAATC
>JAFQWH010000109.1 GCA_017407515.1 Clostridia bacterium
ACATCTGGGGCGTGCTCTTAGATTGCGGTGAGGACAAACCCGATGAATTTGAGGCCTATAATGGCACCATTTGCTGTCACGATTTCCGTTTGCAGGAAACCGCATTTTTAGAAGGTCTTAGCAAACGTGCGGCAGAAGAATATGAGGCAGAGGGTGTTTTGCACAAGCTGGTCATTTGCCACGTGCCTTTCTCAGAAAGACGTCCGGAGCCCTTTAACATTGAAGAGGATTTATATGCCCATTGGTGCGAAGTGCTAAAAGAAACCGTTAAGCCGGATTTGATGATTTGCGGCCACACCCATCAGTTAGCCGTTAATCTGCCCGGCGGCGAAAAGGACGATTTTAATCAGCCCTGTCCCGTAGTAGTTGCTTCAGAAATTGACTGGGGAGAAGGTAAGGAAACCTACTATGCCGGCGGCGGCTTTGTTTTTGAAAAGGACGGTATTACTGTAGTCTTTAATGATCACGAAAAAGTGTTGAGAACAGAGAAGTTTGTAAAATAATAAGGGGCGGTCACAATGAAAATTACTCACGATTTCCACATTCATACAAGTTTGTCCTACTGTGCCAATGAAACGGCAACGGTGGACAATTATATTGAGCACGCCAAAAGATTGGGTCTTAAAAAATTAGGCTTTGCCAATCATTTTTGGGATGAGAACATTGCCATTCCGGAAAATAACGAAACCGGTTATGAAATTACGGGTTACAAGTATTATCCCCAATCTCACCTGGCAAAGCTGAAGCCGGAACTGCAAAAGGTCAAGGATGCTGGCATCCAAGTATTTTACGGATGCGAGGTAGAATATGATTTGCCCCATCGCGGCGTTTCCATTACAGAGGCGGTGGCAGAAACCTTTGATTTCATTTTAATGCCCAACTCTCACACTCACATGACGATGCCCACAGAGCTCTATCACCCCTATGAAAAGCACGTTGATTTTATGTTCCAGGCTTATGAGGATACCTTAAAAAGCCCTGTCAGCCGTTATATCACGGCGATGGCGCATCCTTTTATGGCGGTTTGCGCGCCCTATGACAGAGATCTGCTCTATGGTTTAATCCCCGATGACCGGTTTCGCCGTCTGTTTGATGCAACGGCGAAAAAAGGCATTGCCTTCGAAATCAACACAGCAGATATGGAAGGAAAAACGCCGGAAGAAATTGAAGACGGACCTTCCTTCCGTATGTTCCGCTTGGCAAAAGAGTGCGGCTGTCAGTTCCTTTTTGGCAGTGATGCTCACAGCAATCTGAGTCATAATTTCTATGAAAATGCAAGCATTGTGGCAAATCTTTTAGGTCTTACGGAAAAGGATATTCTTGAAATTGCGAGATAAAATAAACTCCATCCATCTGGATGGAGTTTATTTATGATTGGTGTGTAATCGTGAAAAACTGCTTCGGTAGGCTGTTGGCGATGTCTTGGCGTGATAACAAAAAAATTTGATAAACAGGTTTGGGTCGCTGTATCCCAGCTCGTGGGCAATCTGCTCTATGGTATAGTTACTGGTTTGCAACAATAGCTTTGCGTGGTTCAGGCGCTGTCTGCTGATATCCTGATTTAATGTATATCCCAGATATTTTTTCAAGATTCTTGACAGATAATCTGCGTTATAAGAAAAATGCTCTGCAACATCGTGGGCAGAAAGCACAATATCGGCGTGAGAACGAATATATTCGTGCACCTGAGCCGCTAAAAGGTTCTGGCTTGTTTCTTCTTTGAGTTGATGGATGAGTTCGGAAAACAGAATATAAGCAAGGTGGTGGCAGGTTTCGTAGGGATAGGTTGCGGTTTTGCTGCAGTGAAGCAGTTGCCGGACGGTGTGTATGACGGTACTTGCATTTTTCAGAGAAAAAACAGCCGGCATTTCGTGGAAACCCGGTGGAATGCGCACGCCCTTTGTTTCTTCCGGATAAAAATGCAGCCAATAAAATTCAACGGACATATTACTGGGTTTGTAGCCGCGATGGAGTTTACCAGGGGCAATGATCAGACACTCGCCGGTGGAAAGGGAATATTTTTTGCCGTCGTACTCCATGAACAAATTACCTTTTGTTACGATAATCAGTTCATAGCTGTCAATCATTCTTTCGCTGTGTTGCCAGGTACCTTTGGATGAAAACAGTCCACCGTTAGAAAAACTAAAAAAGTCGGTTTTTCTCATATTATATACAGCCCCTTTCCTTGTAATCTTTGAATAATTATATTATACTTTATTTGAAAACAAAAATCAAGGAGGTAATTATAATGTATTCTGTTCCTTTTTATGATGTGACGGTGACAGACGGATTTTGGCAGGAAATACAACAACTGAATATAGAAACAACCCTGTGGGCAGTCTACGACCGCTTCTGCGAAACGGGGCGGATCGGGACTATGGACTGCAAGGTAGGGGACATCCAGCCTCATTGCTATTGGGGCAGCGATGTGTTTAAGTGGTTAGAGGGTGCCTGCTATGTTCTGGAACAACGGGAAGACAATAAGCTTTCCAAAGCCGTGGAACATATTGTGGATATGGTGGAAGAGGGGTGCCGTGAGGACGGTTATTATAATTCGTATTACAACAATCCCAGTGTTACAGAAAAGCCCTTTTCTGACCGGATTATGCACGAGCTTTATTCCCTGGGGCACATGATAGAAGCGGCGATTGCCCATTATCACGCAACGGGAAATGACAGGTTACTCAGTCTTGCCAAAAGGGGAGCGGACCTTGTGTATCGCGTCTTTTTAGAAGAAGACAGTGCTGCCTTTACTACACCGGGTCACGAAGAAATTGAGCTGGCTTTGCTGCGTTTATATGAGCATACCGGTGAAGAAAAATACAAAGAGCTTGCCGGATTCTTCCTGAAAAAAAGGGGTAATAACAAAAAAGATACGCCTGTTATGGATGATGACAGAACAGTAGACCAGTCCCACCTGCCGGTTTATGAGCAGGAGGAGGCTGTGGGTCACGCTGTCCGGGCGGTGTATCTGTATTCTGCTATGGCGGATTATGCCAAATTTTGTAAGGATGAAAAAATGCAGGTGGCAGCAGAAAAGCTGTTTACCGATATTTATGAAAGAAAAATGTATATCACCGGGGGCATCGGCTCTTTCCGCTACGGAGAGCGGTTTATGACGCCCTATCAGCTGCCCAACGAAACGGCGTATGCTGAAACCTGTGCGGCTTTGGGCTTTGCTCTTTTCTGCCGCAGAATGTACGGTCAGAAGTTAGACGGCCGCTACGGTGACGGAGCGGAGCGTGCCTTATTTAACGGAATGATTTCCGGCTTGTCACTGTCCGGGGATGCTTTTTTCTATAAAAATCCCTTGGAAATTAACCTTTCT
>JAFQWH010000110.1 GCA_017407515.1 Clostridia bacterium
AAGGTTGCTAATACAGCTCACAAGCCGGAGCTTTTGACTTTAGGTACTTCAAAACAAGACAAACGCAATCACGGATTTGGTTTAGAGAACATAAAAACTGCATTGGCAAAATATAATGCTAGTCCTTCTATTGAGAGAACGGATACAGAGTTTACATTAAAATTTGTTATTTTTACAAAATAATACAAGTGAACAAAAGAGACCGAATGTTTGGACATACGGTCTCTTTTTTTTATCGGATGCAACTTTCGTTGATTAAACTGCATTTCACGAAGAGTCGATATTTTTTTTCATAAAATAAGTTATACATACAGCACAGGAAGGAGGGACGGATTACCCGTTAGCAGTTTGGTAATTTTTATTAGGAGGTTATATATGAAAAGAATATGTGTTTTTTTATTATGTATCACTTTAGTAATAACAAGCATCTCTGCTTACGCAGAAAAAGAACATGATAATTTAATTGAAGTTGTTAAGCAAGATACAAGCGTAGATATGTCGCTGATTGATGAATCAGGTATAGTTTACGCAGAAATATCAAGCTATATAAACCTTGATAAAGGAATTCAACCAACCAGTTTTTATCTCTATATGCCGGTAACGGATTCTACGGATTATTTTACAGCAGGCTTTGACAAAAATGAATACGTATCTACAATTAAAAACTTTAGTGCAACAAAACCGTTAGAATATTTTAGCATAGAAGAAGCAAAATCATATATGAAAGATAACGGACTAGGCGAACCCGAAGAAGTGAAGGCTTTTCTAACACATGGGAGAGTAGGACTATTTGCATATAATGTTTCGTGTGACGGTAAAACATATATAATACCATACTACTTTACAGAAGATTCTGCATACAATATAGTCGAAGATGAGTCTTGTGTTTTGTCTATAGGTGCGGTATATACAGTTGAAGAATTTGTTGAAATTTCAAAGAAAGAGCATGAATTGTATAATGTCTATATGTCAAAAAAGAATGCAGAGAAAGATACCCCATCTGCAGCACTTAATCCAGAGGGAGAAGCTGTGACCGATAGCACAAAAAAAGAAGACATTGTTGAAAAAGACGACAAGGATGTCACTGAAGAGAAAGAAGATGTAATCAAGGATAAAGATGATAAAGAAGATATAAAAGAAGAAATAGAAAACAAATTAGATAATACTCACGAAAACGAAAATGATATAAACACAAAAGAACCCATAAAAACAATTGAGTTTATTGATGTACCTGCGACACATTGGGCATATAATGAAATTCAAACTTTAGCAAGCAGTGATGTAATACTTGGATATGGCAACGGTTATTTCGGAACAAATGATAATGTTACAAGGGAACATTTAGCACTCTTGTTAGAGAGACAATTTGATTATAAGTCAGAAATTATGGAAACAGGATTAGCTACAAGAGAAGAGGTAATTGTCTCCATTGTAAAATCTCTAAATGTTGATTTAGATAGAGTGAATTCAGAAATAATTTATGAAAAATTTAGCGATGGAGGTACTGTTTCGGAAAAAAATAAAAAATATATCGCATATGCAATACAGACAAAACTTGTGGCTGGGTATAACGAAAGACTGTATTTAGATAGCAATGTAACAAGAGCAGAAACAGCGTGTTTAATATATCGTGCGATGAGTTTGATCGAATAAATCTAGGATTAACGAAACCCAAACTGTCAAAAAACAGGTTTTTAGCTAAATTTGCTGGTGTAAGTAAAACTCTATGTGAATAAAGTACATTTAACCAAAATAAATAGTGGCATCTAAACCGTTCGGATCTTCCAAAAAAGAAATCCTGTCGCAAGACGGGATTTTTTGTTTTGTATCAGGATTTTTAAATGAATAAAGAATGATGAAGCCGCATTGCTATTGATGAACTAAATATAGTTATTCCTGTGGCAGTTTTTTGCATTGTGATGGTGTTTGCAAGAAATGCTTTAAAGCATCGAAAAAATGTGTTAAGATAATTACAACCGGTTTCAAGGGCTATTTCTGTCATACATGGTTGAATAATTGCAACATAATAGCATTTTTAGTGAATATTTTGTGATATTATGCTTTGAAACAGATTCTGTATATGATATAATCAAGAAAAGGAGTGATTTTAAATATGGAAAAATGGGCTAGAATTAAGTATCACCCCTGTCTGCCATTGGGCGACAATAATTCAAAAATAACAGGGTGTGAAAAACATATCCAACTTTCAAGAGAGGCTGCCTGCGAAGGTACGGTACTACTTAAAAACAATGACAATGTTTTGCCTTTGAAAAAAGGAACAAAGGTTGCAATATTTGGCAAAGCACAGATAGACTATGTTAAAGGGGGCGGCGGCTCGGGTATTGTATATTGCGAGTATGTGCGTAATATATATGAAGGCTTAAAGCAAAAAACCGATATAGAGATATTTGACTCCTTGTCACTTTATTATAAGGATTATGTTGAAGCAGCATATAAAAGCAATGAACAAAACGGCAGGTTTTCAGAAGCGGAAATACCTGAAGAACTGGTGAAATCTGCTGCAAAATTCACTGATACGGCAATCATTACAATAAATCGCTATTCCGGCGAAGGTTGGGACAGAAAAGGTGATGGCACAGATCCGTACTTTGAGCTTAGTGTTCAGGAAAAGAATATGGTAAACACCGTATGTGACAATTTTGATAAGATTATTGTCCTTTTAAATACGGGTGCTATGATAGATACTTCATGGTTTGCAGATAATAACAAAATTCAAGGGGCAATTATGATATGGCAGGGAGGCATGGAAGGCGGACTTGCTGCTTCTGATATTTTGGTCGGCGATGTAACCCCTTCCGGAAAGCTGGTTGACACTTGTGCCATTTCTCTGGCTGATTATCCTTCATCAGCGGGCTTTCACGAATCTGACGACTATGTAAAATATACGGAAGACATTTTTGTTGGATACAGATATTTTGAAACTATTCCAGGAATGAAGGAGCGAGTTGTATATCCCTTTGGATACGGACTTTCCTATACAAAATTTGAAATTAAAAACGCATTAGCACATACAGTTGGCAATAAGATACTGGTAAGTGCAGATGTTAAAAACGTTGGAAAATACAGGGGTAAAGAGGTTGTACAGATTTATTACGGTGCTCCCGAGGGAAAAATAACAAAACCTGCACGAGAGCTGTGTGCCTTTGCAAAAACAAAACTACTGTCTCCCGGTGAAAGTGAAACGCTGATAATGAGCTTTAATATAAGTGATATGGCGTCCTATGATGATATGGGGGACATAGAAAAATCTGCGTATGTAATGGAAGCAGGCGAATATAAAATATATGTAGGTACCAGTGTTCGTGATGCAAAAGAGATTGAATTCAGATATGAGCTTAAAGAAAATAAGATTTGCCAAAAACTTACGGAATACTGTAAACCCACAAAGCTTGGCAAGAGGTTAACTGCTACAGGTGAATATATTGATGTGCCTGATGAAGAGTATACTCCAAAAAGCTTTACTTGTACCTATGAATGTGATATAAAAATTCCTACTGAAAGAGAGGCAAAAAAACAGCTTATAGATGTTGTAAACGAGGAAGTATCCCTTGATGAATTCATTTCTCAGCTTAGTGACAATGAGCTTCTGAGCTTATTGGTTGGGCAGAAAAGCACAGGTGTTGCCGATACTGACGGTATGGGTAATTTGCCTGAATATGGTATTCCGGCACCAATGACCGTGGATGGGCCTGCAGGTGTGCGAATCAGCCCCTATACCGGAGTCAGAACAACTGCATTCCCGGTGGCAACAATGCTTGCTTGTACATGGAACACCGATATTCTTGAAAGAATAGGCATTGCAGGTGCTCTTGAAACGAAGGAAAACAATCTCTCTATGTGGCTGACGCCTGCCCTTAACATTCACAGAAGCCCGCTTTGCGGAAGAAACTTTGAATACTACTCTGAGGATCCGTTCGTATCGGGTAAAATGGCCGCTGCAATGGTAAGAGGTATTCAGTCGCAAAGAATTGTTGCAACACCAAAGCATTTTGCCTGCAATAACAAAGAAACGAATCGTAAAGAATCAAATTCCATTGTATCGGAAAGAGCACTGCGAGAGATTTATCTTAAAGGTTTTGAGATTTGTGTTAAAGAAAGCGAACCTAAGCTTATTATGACGGCATATAACATTGTTAACAATGTGCGGACATCTGAAAATGCAGAGTTAATTACAGGCATTTTAAGAGGCGAATGGGGCTATAAAGGTCTCGTGACAACGGATTGGTGGAATACTGCCGAAAAAAGTGCCGAAGTTAAAGCCGGCAACGATATCCGTATGCCTTCTTCAGCAAATGACGGAAAACAAAAATATATAGATACAATTTCTGTTAAAAATACAAGAAATGAGCTTGCTGTATGTGTAAAGAGATTGCTTGAGATGATTTTGTGGCTCGAATAGAACGCGAAAAAAGAGGCATCTAAACCATTCGGCTCTTCCTAAAAAACAGTACAGGTATTGAAAAAAATTTTGTTCTGTGATATTGTAATATAACCATTTAAAGTATATGTTGATGTAACGGAATTTTGTCAAAAATGAGGTGGCATAAATGAAGAAAAAGATATTTTATAGTATTACTTTTGCAGTGCTGGTTGTTGCAATAATCGGTATTGTATATTGCAACACCGTTGCTCCGAATAATGAAACAACCGCAGATACCAGCGAACCCTCACAAAACCAGGAAGCGGTAGTCGATGAAACAACTGCAGTCGACGAAACAACCGAAATCGCTGATATTATCGAAATACCAATAGACAGCGTTAAGGGTATAACGCAACAGGAAGCAGAAAACTTATGCTACTTAGCTCTTGGGGAAAAGGACGAAGAAACCGGTTTTATCTTTTCCTTCGGCACTTCAGGTGCTGTTAAAAGAGGCGGAAAGCAATACTATGTAATCCGTGCCAGTTGGCTGGTAAACAACAGTCATTTGTCCTATATCGGAGACTTTTTCGTTTCGGCAGACGGCAAAAAGATTTACAGCGGAACGGCTCTGTCGGGTGAATATACCATGGAAACTTTAATATGGGAAAAATAATATACCGAAACTAACATGAGCAGAAAAGTTCATCAAGTTTTTGCTGTATAAGAGGTTTTCAAAGCGGGAACAGTAACGGTATATGAAAGTAGGCGGAGGCAAGAAAATGAAAAAGAAAATAAAACCGGGTATGCGAAAAATAAAAAGCCTCTTGGCGGTTATTCTTTCCTTTGTTGTCTGGCAAGCCTTGCGGCTCATCTACCCTCCCATGGAGGTACACCCGATTTTTGCCTACATTTATGCCATTATTGAAATGCGTGAAGACCCGGAAAAAACAAAAAAATTCAGTCTTCTCCGCATAAAAGCCACCGTCATCGGTCTTCTCTCCGGTCTTTTTTTCCTGACAGTCGCCATTTTGTTAGGTTTCAGCGGTCAAAAAACGTACCCTGAGATTTTGTGGGAATTCTTACTGTTGCTTGCCTCTTGCTTTGTTGCCCTGACTGTCGGAGACGCTTTTCGGTGCAAAAATTTCTGCGGTATTGCTGCTATTATTGCCGCCATCTGCGTTGTTTCAATCCACGGAACAAATCCATACCTGTACGCCCTGATGCGTACCCTGCAAACGCTGATTGGTGTTGGTGCTGCAACTGTTGTTAATATATTTATAGCAAACCCCCTCAAAACCAAGGAAGAAAGCTGATTACGCGGCAACTTCTTTTTGTGTGATTCGCAGAAAACTATTGTAATTTTTTCTATTTTGTGGTAGGATAATAAAAGAATCTTTTTGGGTATATCCCAATGTAAATAAAGCAAAGGAGTAAATATAATGGGAAAAACAGTACAGGACATTATTAAAATGATCCAGGAAAACGACATTAAAATGGTCGATTTTAAAATGGTAGACATTAACGGTCAGTTCCGCCATGTTACCATTCCTGCAAATAACTTTTCTGAAAAAACCATGAAAAACGGTATCGGTTTTGACGCTTCTAACTACGGCTACGCTGTGGTAGAAAAAAGCGACATGGTGTTTATCCCCGACCCGGATACAGCAACCATTGATCCCTTCTGCCAGATTCCGACCCTGTCAATGACCGGTAACGCAATGATTATTGATAACCCGGAAAACCGTCCCCTGGCTCAGTATCCCCGTAATATTGTGCAGGCTGCCGAGCAGTATTTAAAAGACAGCGGCATTGCTGACACCATGCTGATTCTCCCCGAATTTGAGTTTTATCTCTTCGATGAAATCGGCTGGGCCGTTCAGCCCAACTCTATCGGTGTTTCTTTAGATGCTCAGCAGGCACATTGGAACACAGCATCAGAAGGCACAGGCTGCATTGTTCCCAAGCAGAAAAACTACCACATTGCAAAACCCTATGATGTTTCTTACGAAGCTCGTAGCGAAATGTGTATGCTTATGGAAGATGCAGGCATCAAGCTGAACTACCACCACCCCGAAGTTGGTGCAGCCGGTCAGTTTGAAATTGAGCCTGAACTCGGTAAAATGTCTGAAATGGCAGACGCGACTATGATGATTAAATACATCATTCATAACACCGCTAAAAAATACGGTATGTCCGCTACCTTTATGCCGAAGCCGGTTATGGGCGAAGCAGGTAACGGTATGCACGTTCATATGCTGCTCTTTAAAGACGGCAAGCCCGTGTTCTCCAAAGACGGTGGCTATGCAAACTTAAGCGAAGAAGCACATTATTTCATGGGTGGTCTTTTAAAGCATATTGCTTCTCTTTGTGCTTTAACTAACCCCAGCACCAACTCCTTTAAACGTTTGGTGCCCGGCTTTGAAGCTCCGGTTACCGTTGGTTATGCAACCTCTAACCGCAGTGCTGTTATCCGTATTCCGGCTTACGCAAAAGCTCCTGAATTACGCCGTTTCGAGTTGCGTAACCCCGACGCTACCTGTAACCCCTACTTCTGCTATGCAGCTATCTTAATGGCAGGTATTGACGGTATTAAGAACAAAATTGATCCTCACGCTAACGGCTGGGGTCCTTATGACATGAACCTCTTCCACTTAAGTGACGAAGAAAAAGCAAAACTCAAGCACCTGCCTACTTCTTTAGACCAGGCATTAGATGCTTTAGAGGCTGACCACGACTACCTGACTGCAGGCGGCGTGTTCCCCGAAGAACTTCTGAAAAACTTTATTGCTTCTAAGCGTGAAGAATGCCGTCAGTTGGCAGCAATTCCTCACCCTGCAGAATTCGACCGTTACTATAACCTGTAAGAAAGTTGCTTACAAGCTTTATCAATTAACACAAATAAAAAAGCAGGACGTTGTCCTGCTTTTTTTATTGAACGTAATAGTTTAAAATTATTTTTTCTTCTTCGAAGTCATTCCACAACTGTGTTGCCTCTACTATTAGGTCTTTATGATACTGGTCAAACTCCTGATTCTCCGAACCTTGGTCTATAGCCTTATTTCCTGCATCAAGCCAGCGAATCAGTTTTCCGCCATGAAAATAAAAACGCATGGTTTTAGTTCCATCGGTTGTTTTTACAAAAAACATACCCTTATCATTATAATAATACGTACGGTCATACCCAAAGTCTGTTTCGCCGTAGGTTCCCTTGGCAACCTCTACCTTTTTCAGAACCTTGCTCTCGCTGTACCGCTTAACGCCATACGCATTCGGATTCATTTCCATAGAGTTGGTTTTCTGATCAATAGCCTGCCACTCTTTCTTCATTTCCGCCGCCATTTGGCTGATTTCCTGCTTTGAATAGGTAGGTTGAGCCGGAGCTTGAGTCGTCTGTACTGGGGTCTCCGTCTGACTGGCTTCCATTTTCTCCCGTACTGCCTTTTCTTTCATATAAATGGATTGTTCACAACCAGTGGAAAGAACCATGAGCACTGTTAAAACCATACTAAGACAAATTTTTTTTAACATTACTATCTCCTTAACCTCAAAGGGTAACCTTATTCGTTTCTTAAAAGTATGCGGCCCATTTTTTTGCCATTGTAAACAGCGTTTTCTACAACCACCTGACCGCCTAAAATAACGTAATTAAGTCCTTCTGCCCGCTTGGTGCAATCGGCAAAGCTTGCACGGTCGATAATTGTATTTTCGTCAAAAATACAGATATCGGCATCAAAGCCCTCTCTTAAAAGACCTTTATTTTTAAGACCGTAAACTGCAGCCGGCATAGCTGTAATTTTGCGAATCATCTCAACCAAAGTGGTAACCTTTCTTTCTCTTACGTACTTACCAAGCACTCTGGGGAACGTTGCACGCAGACGAGGGTGATACACCTTATTGGCAGCAGCAACGCTGGAATCGGTACAAACCATAGCACGAGGATGGGCTAAAACGGTCTCAATGTCCTCCTCGCACATAGTAAAATAGCAAGCGGAGCAAATGTTTTTACTGTCGCGAATGATGTCAAACATAGCATCGTAGCAGTCAGTACCATGAATTTTCGCAATTTCAGGAATGGTTTTTCCCTCATATTCAGGATAGGCTTGACAAATGGTAACCTGAATCCAGGAATAATCTTCACCGTATTTTTTCTTTAAATAGTTTTTAATCTCCTGACGCACGTCTTCGTTATGTAAATGACGGACAATACCTGCGTCTCCTTCTGTGCGAAATTCACCGGGAATCACCATGGCAGAAAGTCTTGTATGGGAAGCATTATAAGGATAAACGTCACAATAAATATCATAGCCCTCCGCATTAGCCTCATCAATCATTCTGAGGGTATGGTTTACCTTACCCCAGTTTTCCTTATACTCTGCCTTGTGATGAGACAGCACGCACCGTGCACCGGAATATTTAGCAACGTTAATCATTTCCTCAACAGCCTTATAGGCAAAATATCCTTCATCGCGAATATGGGCAGAAATCATACCGCCGCAGTCTGCCGCAACCTTAGCCAGTTCTTTGACTTCATCGGTTTTCGAAAAACAACCCGGTGCATAAAACAGACCAAAAGAAACGCCAATTGCACCATGCTCCATAGCTTCACGCAGGAGAGACTTCATGGTTTCCAGTTCTTCCTTTGTGGGTTCGCGATCTTCCATGCCCATGGCCGCACTGCGAAGTCCGCTATGACCAACAAAGGTCAAAGAGTTCGTTCCCTGGGGCAGCTCTTTAGCAATATCTAATAAAGTACCCATGGTGCGGTATACTTCATGGTTAGTCCCGAAATTACCAACAGGAACAGGTGCTTCCTTTAAAACATCTTTCCCGATCGGAGCTTTGGTATCACCGCATTGACCGCCAACCGTGGTAGTAATACCCTGCTCAATTTTTTCAATCAAGTCGGGATATTCCAAAAAAGCATTATCGGCGTGTCCGTGAGAATCCACAAAACCCGGTGTTACCGTTAAGCCGGTAGCGTCAATCACTTCTTTTCCGCCTTCAATACGCTTATCAATTTTAGCAATTTTTCCATTTTCTATGGCAATATCAGCCCAAAAAGACGGACTACCTGTGCCGTCAATAATCTTTCCGTTTTTTATAACAAGATCATACATCTAAATCACTCCTAACGACTCTATTCTACCATAAAGAAAGAAAGATTTCAACACAAAAAAAGCCACAGAACGAAGAAATCGTTCTGTGACTAAAAAACATAGATTAGCGATACATAGGACCGTATTTTTTGCAGGCAGCATAGTCTGCAGCCTGAGCGTCTTCTGTACCAAAGGCAGACCAAGCATGGGGACGGAAGATTTTTTCCTCCGGTACGTTGTGCATAGTCACAGGAATTCTCAGCATGGAGCAAAGGGTGATAAAGTCAGCACCAACATGGCCGCCAACGGTTACGCCGTGGTTAGCACCCCAGTTCGCCATAACGGAATATACATCACGGAAGGCACCCTCACCGGTAAGAATCGGAGCAAACCAGGTGGTAGGCCAGGTCGGGTCGGTACGTTTGTCCAGCTTATCGTGAACATCGTCAGGCAGTACGCAGGTATAGCCCTCGGCAATCTGGATTACAGGGCCGATACCCTCTACAATGTTCACACGCACCATAGTAACGGGCATTTCAGCCTGTGTCTTAAAGTGGCTGGAGAAGCCGCCGCCACGGAAATATTCATAGTCAGCACGGCACCAGTCAGTAGCCTCAATACAAGCCTTGATGTCGCCCTCGGTCATGTTCCACCATTCTTTAATGGTTCCGTTGCCGGCTTCGTCTTTTGCAGCACCGGTACAGTCAAGAGCGGTTGCACCGGAGTTGATTAAGTGAATAATACCGTCTTTGGCTTTGCCAGAAAGTTCCTTACCGGTTACACGCTTAACAGCGTCAGGTGACCAGTAGGTACGAACATCATGGAAGCAGGGAGCCTTGCCGGTTAACAGAGTACCAAACAGCATGGAGATACCGTTTAAGGTGTCGTTCTCTGTTGCAAAAGCGGTCGGAGCTTTTTTGCCGTTCCAGTTAAAGGAGCTTGCCATAATCGCTTCGGTAAAGTCAGCATTGGGCAGCCAGTCTGTCCAGTTTCTCTGACCCTGGAAGCCGCCGACGATAGCGTTTTTACCCAACGCTTCTTCGTGCCAGCCCATCTCTTTAAGCTTGGGATTACCGTATAAAATATCATTTACAATGATGGAGAATTTCGCAATGAATTCCCAGTCTTTATCAGCATCTACAACCTTAGACTTTTTGATGATTTCAGGGAAGTTCTTACCGGCATTCTTATCAAAGCCTTCCTTGCAGTTTGCCTTAATCCAGCTAAGAGCCTTTTCGTATTCATCTTTATCATAGATTTCCAGGGTAATTCTGCGGAGCACTTCTGTTAAGTCCACAAATTCAGCACGGATACCTAAGTATTTCTGCATCACGGACATATCGCAGTAAGAACCGGCAATACCCATGGAAACGCCACCTAAGTTAACATATGCTTTATCTTTCATCTGGCCAACGGTGATAGCACCTTTTGCCCAACGAATCATTTTTTCTGCAACATCTTCGGGAATTGAATTATCTTCAATATCCTGTACATCATGGCCGTACATGGAGAATGCCGGCAGGCCACGCTGTGCAAAAGCAGCCATAACGGCCGCTAAGTATACCGCACCGGGGCGTTCTGTACCGTTAAAGCCCCAAACGGCTTTTACGGTGTTCGGGTCTAAATCCATTGTCTCTGAGCCGTAGCACCAGCAAGGCGTAACTGCCAGGCTTGCACAAATGTTCTGGGTTTTAAAGAACTCCGCACACTTTGCAGCCTCGGCACCGCTACCGATGGTACAGGGAGAAATTACACATTCAACGGGAGTTCCGTCCTGATAGTGAACGTTTGCTTCAATCAGTTCTTTAGCGGCCTTTGCCATTGCCATGGTTTTGCCTTCCAGGCCTTCACGCACACCGCCCCAACGGCCGTCAATCGTAGGTCTGATACCAATTTTAGGATACATTTTCATTTCCTCCTTTAATTTCGTTATCATAAAACTTATCCGTTTCCATAACACAAACAACACAAAACGCAGTTGACTTTTGCAAATTTTATGATAAGATAAATATGTGTTTTCTATTTAAATTATAATAAATGTATTAGGTTGTATTCAATGAACTTTTTAGTATAAAATATGGAGATTTTATTATGAACAAAAAACCGGAAGTTGACGCCATAAATACGCTTAAAATGGATATTGGCCAGAGTGACTATGTGTTTTTAGGGCCGGAATGGGAGCACAAAGATGTTTGCGACCCTTTTTCACGACTCTACTTTATCCGGAACGGACATGGGTTTTTAAAAACCGAGGAAGAAACGGTTACCCTCACCGGCGGATATGTGTATCTTGTTCCGGCAGGTTGTAAATTTTCCTACGGTTGCGACAACTTAGAAAAGCTGTATTTCCACGTTTCGATTACCACCGTAGAAAAATATGACCTTCTCAGCGATGTGGGAAAAATTTACGTTCTCCCCTTTTGCGAGGACGAATTCAACGAACTCCTCACCTGCTACCTTTCCGGGGACTATATGGGTCTTTTAAAGTTGAAAATGCTTCTGCATAAAACCGTTCTTGCCTTTGCTGAAACTTACGGGTTTGAAAAACCGCCCGTTAAGCAGTATTCCGAGCTTGTGGAACGGGTTATCAACTACATTCAGAGAAACACAAAAATCAGCTTGAGCGTTGCCATGATTTCCAAACATTTCTTCGTTTCAGAAAGCAAAATCCGTAATGCTTTTAAGGAAGAAATGGGGATCCCCATCGGAAAATATATTGATGATTTGGTATTTTTCAAAGCACGTCAGCTTCTTGCCAAAAAAATTTCCATTGGTGAAATCAGCCAACAGCTTGGCTTTTGCGACCAATTCTATTTTTCAAGAAGATTTAAAGAAAAGTACAACCAATCCCCGGCAGAATTCCGAAAAGAAATCTTAATTTTGTAAATAAAAAAGGACTGCAATGCAGTCCTTTTTTTATTTACAATAACAATCTATGTACCGGTCGATGGCTTTTTGAATAATTTCAATTGCCGCTTCCGGGCCTTGTACCTCGTTTACGGCGGTTTCTTTTCCCTCTAACGCCTTATACACCGAGAAAAAGTGCTTCATTTCATCAAAAATATGTTTCGGCAACTGATCAATACTGCTATACTGGCTGTAAGTGGGGTCACCGTAGGGAATGGCAATAATTTTTTCATCATTTCTGCCGTTATCCATCATGGTGATAACGCCAATAGGATAGCTCCGAACCAAGGTCATGGGCAAAATATCCTCAGAACACAAAAGCAGAACGTCTAAGGGGTCATCGTCCTCTGCAAAGGTTCTGGGAATGAAGCCGTAGTTTGCCGGATAGTGGGTGGAAGTATACAAAATTCTGTCCAGCATCAGCATACCGGTTTCCTTGTCAAGCTCATATTTCAGCTTGCCGCCCTTAGGGATTTCAATAACCGTGACAAAATCATCGGGATGAATTCGCTTCGGGTTAATGTTATGCCAGATATTACTCATAACTGCTTCCTTTCTTTTATAACAAAGTGCTTCTGAGTTCCTCTGCCGGTTTTGCCGAAAGATAACCGGGAGCTACATCTAAAACCGTCTTACAGCCGGACTGCCCTTCCTGTTTCATGCGGTATGCCGCACGAGCATATGCCACTAAAACGGAAGATGTAAATTCAGGGTTAGAGTCCAGCTTTAAGCTGTATTCTATAATATGCTTATGTTCACCTTGTAAACCGGTTTTCCCGCAACGGATTACAAAACCGCCGTGGGGAATGCCGCTATGGTCACGCATCAGCTCTTCTTCGGAGATAAAATGCACCGTGGTATCATAGTCTGCAAAATAGTTGGGCATAGTCTTAATTTCCTGCTCAATTTTTGCAAGGTCAGCACCCTCTTCTGCCACCACAAAGCACTCTCTGGTATGCTTCTGGCGAACGGACAGCTCAGGGTTTTCTCCGCTTCTCACCGCCGCCAATGCTTCCGGAACAGGAATGGTATACTGCTTGGCATTTTTAACACCTGCAATTCTGCGAATCGCATCAGAATGACCCTGGCTAACGCCCTTACCCCAGAAGGTATAATCCTTACCCTCCGGCAAGATAGCCTGTGCATATAAGCGGTTTAAGGAAAACATACCGGGGTCCCAGCCTACGGAGATTATGGCAACATTGCCGGATGCTTTACTAGCCTCGTCAACCTTTGCAAAATGCTCCGGAATTTTCGCATGGGTATCAAAGCTGTCAATTACGTTAAAAAACTTTGCCAGTGCCGGTGTCTGCACCGGCAGGTCCGTAGCACTGCCGCCGCAAAGAATTAAAACATCAATCGCATTTTTATAATTCTCAATCTCGTCAATATGACAGACAGGTACACCGGTCAGCGTTTTCACATCAGCCGGATTACGACGGCTGAAAATGCCCACAAGTTCCATGTCCGGATTCTGACCAACAGCACATTCAACGCCTCTGCCCAGATTTCCATAGCCCGCGATTCCGATTCTAATTTTCATAAGATTCCTCTTTTCTTAAAAACATAGCCCAAACAGTTTAACAACACGAATCTATTTTTTCTTATTGTATTATTATATCCCTCCGGCAAAAAAAAGTCAATAAAATCAAGGTTTGTCCGCAAAATTTGTGTGGTTATTATGAAAAGAGCAGCAATTTTCAACTAATTTTTTCAAAAAAAATTATGTTTCTTTAACGTTGTTTTAACTTTCGCTCATTATAATAAACCCGTAAACTACCAAACGCAAGACTTGCTATCTATAAAACTGTAACACCGGAAACGGAGGTGAAACATTGAAATTCAGACACGAATATAAGCACCAGATTAACCTGGCAGATGTGTTTGGGCTAAAAGCCAGGCTGTCTGCCATTGCAAAGCACGACCCCAACGCCGGACCTGACGGAACCTATCTCATTAAGAGCCTGTATTTTGATAACTATATGGACAAAGTTCTCCGGGAAAAGCAAGACGGGGTCAATAACCGTGAAAAATTTCGTATCCGCTATTACGGTACCGATACCTCTTTTATACGGCTGGAGAAAAAAAGTAAAATAAACGGTCTTTGCAACAAGGTCAGTGCAAGAATCACCGCCGAAGAGTGTCAGAAAATCATTGATGGAGAGATAGGTTTTCTGCTTGAAAGCGATAATGAACTACTAAACGAGCTGTATGCCAAAATGAAATTCCAACTGCTCCGCCCCAAATGTATTGTGGTCTATCGCCGTGAATGTTTTGTCTATGCCCCGGGAAACGTCCGTGTAACCATAGACTCCGGTATCAGCGGCACAAGCAACATTAAAGAATTTCTAAATCCTGACCCGCCATGTCTGAGGCTGTATCAAAATTCTATTTTAGAGGTAAAATGGGACGAATTTTTGCCACAGATAATCCGGGACGCCGTTCAGGTAAAAAGCCGAAAAACCGCAGCTTTTTCCAAATATGCTGCCGTAAGATTTTAAAAAGAAAGGAAATGTAAAATATGACTTTCAGCGATGTATTTAAATCCAGTTTTTTATCCAATATCAATTCATTTTCAACCCTAGATGTGCTGCTGGCACTGGGTCTCGCCTTTGTTTTAGGGCTGTTTATTTTTGTGATTTACAAAAAAACTTATCAGGGCGTAATGTATTCTGATTCCTTTGGCGTTTCACTCATCGCCATGTCTATGATTACCAGCTTAGTCATCATCGCCGTAACCTCCAACGTTGTGTTATCTCTCGGTATGGTAGGTGCCCTGTCTATCGTCCGTTTCAGAACCGCTATTAAAGAGCCAATGGATATAGCTTTTCTGTTTTGGGCAATCGGTGTAGGTATCGTTTTGGGTGCAGGTCTTCTGCCTCTTGCCATTATCGGCTCCGTCATTATCGGTATTATCATCGTTATTTTCTCTACCAGAAAAATCGGCGACACTCCGTATATTCTGGTCGTAAACTGTGTTGATGATGCAGGAGAAAAAGCGGCTAATTCTCTGATAAAATCCGAAGCTCACAAAAGCCTTTTAAAATCTAAATCCGTGTCCCAAAGCGGCATTGAGCTGACCTATGAGATACGCATCAAAGAAGAAGGCACGCAGTTTGTCAACGCAATTTCTGCCACAGACGGCGTTAGTAACGCTGTCTTAGTTTCCTACAACGGGGAATATATGTCCTAAACCAAAGATACCCCGCCGGAAAGGAGGCAGAACATGATTGCAAGCAAGCATATTACCAAAATAGCCCTCGCTTTAGTGGCTATCGCTCTTATTTTATGTATTCTTGCTATGGGTTTTTCGGGTATCCTGTCAAAAACCGTTGTCGCTCCGGTATACAGTATGGAGTACGAAACAGAGCTCTTTGACACCGATCAAATCCTGACTGTTGATATTGTTATGGAAGAAGAGTCCTGGAACGAAATGCTGCAAAACGCCATGAGGGAAACCTATTACCAATGTGATGTTGTGATAAACGGCACAACCTTTTACAGCGTAGGGATTCGTCCCAAGGGAAACACAAGTCTTTCCTCTATTGCAAACGACCCGGATAACAACCGGTATAGTTTCAAGCTGGAATTTGACCAATTCACAGAGGGGCAAACCTGCTTCGGCCTTGACAAGCTGGCTCTGAATAATAACTATGCCGATATGACAAATATGAAAGAGGCCATAATTTATGATATGTACCGGTATATCGGGGTTGACGCTCCGCTGTGTAACTACGCTAAGGTCTCGGTCAACGGACAATACTGGGGTGTTTATTTAGCTGTTGAGGCAATTGAAGACAGCTTCCTGCTCAGAAATTACGGCACGGAAAACGGAAAGCTTTATAAACCGGACAACATGAACCACACGAATAGAGAAAAAAATGCCGAAGACAGTCAAACCGCCGAGGGCAAAAGGCCCGGCGGTATGGGCCGCGGCGGCGGTTCGGACTTAAATTATACAAATGACAGCTTAACCAGCTATTCATCTATCTGGAACGGAGCTGTTACAGACAGTAACGATGCAGACCACCGGCGGGTGGTAACGGCATTAAAGAATATCAGCGAAGCAAAAAACCCGGAAAAATACCTTGATGTTGATAACCTCTTAAAATATATGGCCGTTCATATCTTTTCCGTCAACGATGACAGCTTAAGCGGTAACATGGCACATAATTATTACCTCTATGAAGCCGGTGGTAGGCTGAACATTCTCCCCTGGGACTATAACCTTGCCTTTGGCGGTATGGGCAGAGGCGGTAGCGGCGAGTCTGTCGTTAATGACCCGATTGATTCTCCTTTTTCCATGACAAACTTCTTTAACCCTCTGCTGAAAACGGAAGAATACCTAAAAACATACCACAGCTACCACAACCAACTGGTAGAAGACTATGTGTTCGGCGGAAAATTTGAAGAAACCTATAACCGCATCAGAACACAGATTGACGAGCTTGTGAAAACGGACCCCAACGCTATGTACAGCTATGAAGATTATACAAAAGCCGCCGAGATGCTGCACGAAACCGTTCTGTTAAGAGCTGAGAGTATTCGCGGGCAGCTTGCCGGCACAATTCCGAGCACAGAGGAAGCACAGCGTGCAAACCCCGATTCTCTGATTGACGCCTCAAGCATTGATACCTCTGTCATGGCAGAGTTTATGGGCGGTGGCATGCCGGGGAACAGGCACCCCTTTGGTGAAAACAGAACTACTTCCCAAGGAAAGGAAACCAAGAAATGATGAAACGAATTTTACCCATTATAGTATCCTTTTTGCTGGCAACAGTCACAACTGTTTTTGCCGCAAATACAGACAGTACCGCCGGTATCACTCCCCCTCCTCAAGAGATACCAGCTCCCGCAGAAATACCCGGCGGTAACAGACAGGGCATTGTGCCTCCGCAGGGTCGGTTTCCTGCAAGGGAAGAAATAACACCGCCGGAGGCTATGCCCAATCAGACAGAAGGAGAAATGACACCGCCGGCAGAAAACGCTGAGGGTGAAACCGCCCCGCAAACGCCCGAAAACAGACCGGGCTTTACGGGCGGCAGAATGCCCGGTAACATGGGCAATATGCCCTTTCCCGAGGAAAACACAGGCGAGGCAGAAGCACCCGGCGGATTTTTAGGCTTTGTAAAAACCTACACCACGCCTATTATCTCCGTAATTCTTCTGATGTTTGCTTTTATTTTTGTTAAATTTTATAAACGGAAAACCTATTAAAAAAGGGCAGGCTTCTCACCTGCCCCACTGTCTTGTTTTATAAAGTAATTGGTGATATAATAAGTAAAAGAGGTGAAAATATGCGGCTTTTAATTGCAGAAGATGAAAAACTTCTGAACAAAACTTTAACGGAAAGATTAACAAAAACTGGCTACTGTGTTGATGCCTGCTTTGACGGCGAGGAAGCTCTCTACTACATTGAAAACACCCAATACGACGGTATAATTTTAGACGTTATGATGCCGAAATTAAACGGTTTTGAGGTTTTAAAAAGCATTCGCCAAAAGAAAATTACGACACCGGTTTTGATGTTGACTGCTAAAGATTCTGACGAAGATATTATCACAGGTCTTGACTCCGGAGCCAACGACTATTTAACAAAGCCCTTTTCCTTCGGCGTTCTTTGTGCAAGGCTTCGGGCTATGCTCCGGGCAAAGGAAAACCCCGCCGGAAACCTCTTGGAAATCGGGGATTTAACCGTGGACACCGCAAAACGAACTGTCAAGCGGGGCGAAACTGTTATTGAGCTTTCTTCAAAAGAATATGCTATTTTGGAATACCTTTTGCGAAACAAGGAAATCATCGTATCGAAGGAAAAAATTGAAGAAAACATCTGGAATTATGATTACGAGGGAAGCTCCGATGTTATCAAGGTTTATATCCACCATCTACGCAAAAAAATTGATGATAACTTTGAAAAAAAGCTGCTGCATACCATTAAAAACGTAGGTTACGTTATAAAGGAAGAATAATATGAAGAAATTTGCTTCAATTAAAACCAGAATCACCATTTGGTATACCACTTTACTGTTTATTTTAGTCTCTGTCGTACTGGCACTGGTGGCAACCCTGTCTTACCAGCTTTCTATTGACAACATGGAAAAAAGTATTAAGGTACAGGTAACGCAAATTGCTGACCGACTACGGCACCCAAGAGAAAGCTTTTACAACGTTGAAAGCAACAAGGAATTTAAAAATGTTTCCATTTATTCCGGCACCGGCGAATACATTGTAGGTCAGTATATCTACGATGTTTCAGAGCTTCCTTTTAAGCACGATGTGCTCCGCCACGAGACAATTGACGGAAAGGAATATATCATTTACGATATATTCAGACCCGGTCCTCCGGGGGATTTTCACGGGCTTTGGATTCGGGGTGCTGAATCCGTTGATTTTTCCAATATGTTTGGCCGGTCTGTTTTTACTATGATTCTGATTGTCATTCCTCTGATTTTAATTTTGACGGCACTGGGCGGTTATTACATTACCAAAAAGGCATTTTCCCCCGTTAACGAGATGATCCGGACCGCAAACGATATTTACACCCAAAACGACCTAAAACAAAGAATACCGATAAGCCGCGACGCCCGCAAGGACGAATTATACAGCTTATCGGTTACCTTAAACCGAATGTTGGATAAAATTGAAACGCTGATTAAGCAGGAAAAGCAGTTCACCTCTGATGCCTCCCACGAGCTCAGAACCCCTATCAGTGTTATTCTGGCACAAGGGGAATACTTGTTAGATATTGCCGATACTGATAAAGAAAAAGAGCTTGCCAAAGATATTGTTGACAAAGCAAACCAAGTGTCTACCCTTGTGTCCCGGCTGTTACTGCTGGCACGCATTGACCAGAGCCGGCAAAAACTCAACAAGGAAAAGGTTGACCTCTCTGTTTTAGTGGATATTGCCATTGAGGGCATGACGGACTTTGCTCGTCAGAAAAACACGCGTATTGCTGCCAATGTAGCGGAAAACACCATTGTCCTTGCGGACGAACCCCTGCTAAAAAGTGCAATTTCCAACTTGATCAGTAACGGAATTAAGTACGGTAAAGATCCCGGAACTATCACCATTACCGCGACACAAACCGACGATGCTACCTATATAACGGTAGCAGACGACGGTATCGGCATACAAAAAGAGCACCTGGATAAAATTTGGGGACGGTTTTACCGGGTAGACGATGTCCGTAACGATGCGTACGGCAGCAGCGGTCTGGGGCTTTCCATGGTCAAAAGTATTATCACCCTCCACGGTGGAGACATTACCGTAGAAAGTGAGCCCGACTGCGGTACAACTTTTACGATTACCTTAAAAAAATAACAAGACCATAAAAAAAGCGGTAGGCAAAATGCCTACCGCATATTTTTTTGAAATTAATAACCAACCTTTTCCCAGCATTCGAAGGGAGCAGCCAGTTCTTCGCTGATGTAAACCTGAGTCTTCTTGGTCTGGAGCATGGAGCTCGGCAGATACGGAGTAATCGGGCCGTGTGTACACAGACGGCTGGTCATTCTCTGCCAGGAAGAGAAAGTACCGCAGGTTGCCAGTGCATGAACTTCAATTCTTTCCTTAGCACGCATTACGTCTAAAGGACCGATGGTTGCAGCACAAGGCGGAACGTTAGCGATATCACCGGACTGACCAAAGGTACCATTTAAGGAGTTCTGCATAATGGTCATGGGATGCAGTTTAACGATCTGAGCCGGCTGGTTGAGCCATTCTTCAATGTCGCCGCTGCCGATGAATTCGGGGATAGGATCAACGAAAGCCATGTGACCTGCCCAACCCGGAGAGGTAGAAGCAATGTCAGCACCTGTGCCTTCAGTAATATCATCAATAATCTTAGAATAATCCTTGATGTTTGCGTTGGTCGGGAAGTGAACGTTTTCCATATGCATACGCAGTTTTTCATCAATCTGCATGTAGAGGTATTTGATCATAGAATGAGCAAAACCTGCTTCATAGGTAATCGGAGCGATGTTGCCTGCTTCGTCAGCCCATTCGTCTTCTGCTACCAGGTGAACCTTGGAGCAGTCGATGCCGAAGTAGTTGATGAGCTGTGCCAGAGGAATGTAAGTATCGGGTTCGGGGTTACCCAGAATCATGGTGAAGCTTTTACCTGCTTCAGATGCTGCTCTTAAGCGTTCAAACAGAGTTGCAATCAGAACGGGATGGGGGTTCATCATAACCTTTACGTTAAATTCGGGATGCCACCAAGCTTCTCTTTTTTCCAGGTCCTTGCCGCTGAGGCTACGAACGTATTCGCAAACCTTCTTGTCCTTAAAGGGAACAAATTCATGAGGCTGGAAATCAAATTTTGTTGCCGGATCGGTAATAAAATTACTCATTGTTTTTTCTCCTTTATCTTTTTTATTATTTGACTTAATGTATCTTCTCGCCACCTAAGATAACGTGTTTAACGTCAAACTGGTGGTCGACGAATATAAGGTCAGCACGCTTGCCTTTGGCGATTATACCTCTGTCAGTCAAAGAAAGCAGCTTTGAGGGGTTCGTGGACGCATACTTAAATACATCACAAACAGAACCGCCTGTATGAATCATCATGTTATGGCAGGCAATATCCAGTGTCAGCTTAGAGCCGGCAATGTCACCGCCCCAGTCAAAGTTAATGTCAAACGCGTCCTCAAGGCCGGGAATCGGCGGACCGTCTGCCACGAAAGAGTCAGCAATCAGAATAATTTTATCCTGACCCTTAATCTTCTTAATCAGACGAATGTTATAAGGATGCACGTGAACACCCATAGAATCGCAGATGATTTCTGCATAAATATCGTTATTGTAGTTAACGGTTTCATCAACACAAACGCCGCGAACCTCAGGGTAATTCTCCAAAGTACCCGTTGCGTTGGTGTGATGGGTGCCAAGCTTTAAGCCGTAGGGCATTAAGGCTTCAATCTGTTCCGGAGTTGCCTCAGAATGTGCTACTGAAAACACAATATCAGGGATCTCACGTTTAACGAATTTAACAAAGTCTAAAATGCCTTCACGTTCAGGGGCTACGCACCAAACCTTGGCAAAGTCTTTAGCCGCCAAAACAACCTCAGCATAATCCTTTTCAACAATAGCGTCTTTCCAGACGTTCTTTTCCTTGTCGCAACCAAAATCGGGGTTTAAGTAAGGACCTTCCATGTAAACACCGATAATGTTCTGGCACTCGCCGGCAGCAATAGAGTCTTTAAACTTTTTGATAGCGTCTAAATGCTCCTGCTTGTTCATACTGTAAAAAAGAGCCGGCAGAACCGAAGTAACGCCGTGCTTTAACAAGGTGTTAGAGCACTTAACCGGATCATCGTGAAAATATGTATCACCGTCAGCATGGGTATGAATGTCAATGAGGCCGGGGCCCACAAACAGGCCTTCAGCATCAATCACTTCACAACCATCAGGAACGGATACATTCTTAGCCGCACCAAAATCAACAATCTTGTCATTTTCCATTAACAGAACGGCATTAGGGATATAATGATCCTTCATAACAAGTGTTGCATTGATAATTGCACGCATCATATCAACTCCTTTTAAACACTACTTCTTATTATACTTGTTAAAACCGTTTCTGTCAATTGTTTCTTTGGGAAATTTTGCAGTCAAAAAGACAAAGAAA
>JAFQWH010000111.1 GCA_017407515.1 Clostridia bacterium
CGACACAGGGGCTCTGCCCCTGGACCCCTTTACATAGACGAAGTATCTGTATGACCCATTTATGGGTAGCTAGTAGTAGTTGCATGGCTGGCAGGCCAATACAAAGACGCACTTGTGCGTAGCCAGTAGTATTAGGGCTATGCCCGAAAATGAAATACCCCCCGTTATACGGGGGGATATTTATGTTTTATTTAATTTTTAAGATAATCTTACTCTTTCGTCTTCAGCAAGCTGAGCCTTGAGTTCGTCAAGACTGCCGAACTTTTGCTCATCTCTGATTTTATATAAGAATTCAATTTCCAACGTTTCGTTATAAACATCGCCGTCAAAGCCGATGATATGCGTTTCAACCTGCAACGTATTACCGCCAACGGTCGGGTCGCAGCCAACATTGGTGATGGATTTATATGCTGTACCGTCGATGTAAGTATTAGAAGCATAAACACCATCTTTGGGAATGAGTTGACCCGGTTCGGGAATCATGTTTGCAGTGGGGTATCCCAGCTCTTTGCCCAGTTTTTTGCCTACAACAACCGGCTTTGTAATCTTAAAGGGACGGCCCAGAAGCTCTGCTGCCATTTCAACGTTACCTTCTTCAATCAGTGCACGAATTTTTGTGCTGGAGCAAAGAACGTCGTCAACATAATAGGGCTTAATCATATATACCAGGAAACCATATTTCTGACCCAGTTCTCTGAGCAGCTTCACATCGCCCTCGGAGTTTTTGCCATAGTGGTTGTGAAGACCCACAACAGCAACTTTCATATTCAGTTTTCCAACCAAAACATCCCGTACGAATTCTTCGGGAGAAAGGTCTTTCACATCTTCAAATTTTTCAAAAAACAACGTATCCAGGTTGCAGTTTGACAAAAGCTCCTGCTTGTAGTCGTTATCTGCAATCAGTTTTAAGGTATTTTCACCCTTGATGACATTGATAGGATGTGCATCGAAGGTATAGGCAACGGAATGCAGACCGTTATCCTGCGACACGTCCATCAGCATGGATAATAATTTCATGTGGCCCTTGTGGAGACCATCAAAATTACCCATCGCAATGGCTGTGCCGTTCCGGGACTGGACTTTGCTGTAATCATACCAAACCGTGTTCATTTGAATTACCTCCCCTTATTGTCTTTATATTTATTGACTCCGCCCGGTTTTAAATTTTCCCGTCGGAGAACGTTAACAAACCCTAGAAAAAAGTTTTGTCAATAGAAAGTACCAAGCTGCCTTCCTCGCAGATAGCTTTCACCAGGCAAAGAAGCGTTTCCCCGTCATACAAACGGAAAACATCGCCCTCTTTTGCCGCGGTAATCCCTAACTGTTCCGGCCTCATTCTGAGACCGTTTTTAATTTTAACAACCGTTTCTTCCGAAAGAGAAACCGCTTCATAACCGGAAAGCACCGTTTCCGGTGGCAGAAGTACCTCGTGCAGCGTTCCCTTTTCCACCGCTGCAGCAATCGCCTCCGGCGTGTGGGCATTTTCTAAAAGAAAGGGACCGCTTTGGGTTCTGACCAAGGATTCCATAGAAGCACCGCAACCTAAAATTTGCCCTAAATCGTGGCAAAGAGAACGGATATAGGTCCCCTTGGAGCAGGAAACCTTCATGCGGAAGGTGTCCTCTGTATAATCGGAGCAGGAGATGCTGTAAATTGTTACCTTGCGGGGCTCGCGGCAAACGGTTACACCCTGCCGAGCCAGCTCATACAGTTTCTTGCCGTTCATTTTAATAGCAGAATACATAGGCGGCAACTGAGCAATCTCGCCCAAAAAACCCTCTGCTGCTTTGCAAATTGCATCTTGGCTCGGCCGCAGGGAACTCGTTTTGACTACCTGACCCGACATATCATAGGTATCAGTCACAACGCCCAGCCGCACAACGGCTTCATAGGCCTTGGTTTTTTCTGTTAAAAGATCGGAAAGACTGGTTGCCTTGCCAACCAAAATCGGTAAAACACCGGTGGCATCAGGGTCCAGCGTTCCTGCGTGCCCAACCCGTTTTAAGCCTAAGGTCCGCCGTATAAAGGAAACCATATCGTGTGATGTTTTGCCCGCCGGCTTGTTAAGATTGATAATTCCGAGCAAACCCTCACCCCTGTTTTTTACTTGCCGAAACCCGACTGTGCTGATTTTTCTTAATACTTAATAACATTATATCATAAAAACACCATAAAAGAAAGCCTTATTTCGTAAGTTTTAAATTTTTATTTATTATCAAACAGAAGCTGTTAAATTTTTTATGAAAAACGCCAAAAATCAAGAAAAAAAGTAAATTTATAATAAATAAGTATGGACTTTTTATTTTAGTAGTGGTATAATAAATAAGGTTCTGGGCATGTATTTGTTAAACTGTTAACAAACGTCTTTCGGAGCCGATAAAATCCATAAATATCGTAGCATTTTTGCTACGCAACTAACTATAAGGGGGTAATTTTTCTTGAACAAAAAGGAAACGGTTGCTTTTAACGGCACCAAAGAGCAAGAAGCGAAGTTGATGGAAGCCATCAATCGCCACAAAGGATCAGACGGCGCTCTCATTCCCGTTCTGCACGAAGCACAGAACATTTACGGCTATCTCCCCATCGAGGTTCAGACTATGATTTCTAAGAATCTGGACGTACCTATGGCTGAGATTTACGGCGTTGTCACTTTCTACACCCAGTTTACTACAGAACCCAAGGGTAAATACCACATTGGCGTCTGCCTGGGTACTGCCTGCTACGTTAAAGGTTCAGGCGACATTTTCAACAAGATTAAAGAAAAACTCGGTCTTACAGGTGATAGCACCTGCACACCCGACGGCAAGTTCTCCATTGAGGCAACCCGTTGCATCGGTGCTTGCGGCTTAGCTCCCGTTTTAACTGTCAATGACGAAGTTTACGGTAAGCTGACTGTTGATGATGTTGACAGAATTCTGTCCAAGTACACCGACTAAGCACAATTTTTGTGCAAAAAAATTACATCTGCGGCTTGCCGCAGTGGGAAATGGAGATTGAATATGAAAAGTTTAGCTGAGCTTGAAGCAATAAAAAGCAAAATGAAAGACTTTGTCGACATGCGAAAAGAAGACAGTGCATGCGACCATGCAGATTCTGTCAGAGCGACAGTTTTGGTCTGCGGTGGTACAGGCTGTACCTCATCAAGCAGCCCGAAAATCATTAAAGAATTCAAGGACCAGATTGCTGCAAAAGGTCTTGAAGACGAAGTTAAGGTTATCCAGACCGGTTGCTTTGGTCTGTGTGCCTTAGGTCCCATCGTTATCGTTTACCCCGAAGGTGCTTTCTACAGCACAGTTCAGGTAGAAGATGTGGCTGAAATCGTTAGCGAACACCTGGTAAAGGGTAACATCGTAACCCGCCTCTTATATGAAGAAACCGTTCAGGAAGATTCTATCAAATCTTTGAACGAAACCAACTTCTACAAAAAGCAGATGCGTATCGCTCTGCGTAACTGCGGCGTTATCGACCCTGAAAATATTGATGAATACATAGCATTAGACGGTTACAAAGCCCTGTCCAAGGTTCTGACCGAAATGACACCGGAACAGGTTATTGACGTTGTAAAAGACTCCGGTCTTCGTGGCCGTGGCGGTGGCGGATTCCCCACCGGTATCAAATGGATGCTGGCTGCAAAATCCCCCAACGTTATCGGTAAATACGTTTGCTGTAACGCTGACGAAGGTGACCCGGGTGCATTCATGGACAGAAGTGTACTGGAAGGTGACCCCCATGCTGTTATCGAAGCAATGGCAATCGCAGCTTACGCTGTAAACGCTGAACAGGGTTACATTTACATTCGTGCTGAATACCCCATCGCTGTTAAACGTCTGCAGATCGCTATCGACCAGGCTCGTGAATACGGCCTCTTAGGTAAAGGCATCTTCGGTACTGACTTTAACTTTGACTTAGACATCCGCCTCGGTGCAGGTGCTTTCGTCTGCGGTGAAGAAACAGCGCTGATGACCTCTATCGAAGGTATGCGTGGCGAACCCAGACCCCGTCCGCCGTTCCCGGCTGTTAAAGGTCTGTGGGGCAAACCGACCCTCTTAAATAACGTTGAAACCTATGCAAACATTCCGCAGATTATCTTAAACGGTGCTGATTGGTTCACCTCTATCGGTACTGAAAAGAGCACCGGTACTAAGGTATTTGCTTTAGGTGGTAAGATTAACAATACCGGTCTTGTAGAAGTTCCCATGGGTACAACCCTGCGCGAAATCGTTGAAGAAATCGGTGGTGGTATCCCCAACGGCAAGAAGTTCAAGGCAGCTCAGACCGGTGGTCCTTCCGGCGGTTGTATCCCTGCTTCCTTAATGGATATTGCAATCGACTATGACTCTCTGATTCAGAACGGTGCCATGATGGGTTCCGGTGGTCTGATTGTTATGGACGAAGACAACTGTATGGTTGACATCGCTAAGTTCTTCTTAGAGTTCACCGTTGACGAATCCTGTGGTAAGTGTACTCCCTGCCGTATCGGTATTAAGAGAATGCTTGAGATTCTGGAAAGAATCACCAAGGGTAACGGTTGCTTAGAAGATATTGATAAGCTGGAACAGCTGGCTTACTCTATTAAAGAATCCGCTCTGTGCGGTCTGGGTCAGACAGCTCCTAACCCGATTCTTTCAACTATCCGCTTCTTCAGAGATGAATATGAAGCTCACGTTGTTGACAAAAAGTGTCCTGCCGGCGTATGTAAAGCACTTGTTAGCTACAAGATTGTTGCTGACAAATGTAAGGGCTGTAGCCTCTGTGCTAGACAGTGTCCTGTTAACGCAATTTCCGGCGAAATCAAGAGTCCCTTCACGATTGACACTTCCAAATGTATTAAATGTGGTGCTTGTATCGAAAAATGTAAATTCGGTGCAATCATTGTTGAGTAAGGAAAGGAGGAAGAATTTAAAATGGAAATGGTTACAATTTCAATTAACGGCAAAAGCATTTCAGTACCGAAGGATTACACCATTCTGCAGGCTGCTCGTTCTGCCGGTATTGACATTCCCACGCTTTGCTATTTAAAAGATATTAACGAAATCGGCGCATGCAGAATGTGTCTTGTTGAGGTAAAAGGTGCAAGAACACTGGTTACCGCTTGTGTATACCCTGTAAACGAAGGTATGGAGGTATTCACTCAGACCGAACGTGTTAGAAAGGCAAGAAAGGCAGTCTTAGAGCTGATGCTTTCTAACCACAACAAAAAGTGCTTGACCTGTGCTAGAAACAGAAACTGCGAACTGCAGACCTTAGCTGAAGAATTAAACGTTACCGAACTGCCTTACGAAGGTGCTCAGACACCGTCTACCATTGACGATGTTTCTCCCTCTATCGTTCGTGACAACAGCAAATGTATCCTCTGCCGTCGTTGTATTGCTGTTTGTAAAAAGGTTCAGACTGTTGGTGCTATTGATGCAACACAGAGAGGCTTTAACACCAAAATCGGCAGTGCTTTTGAAAAGAGCTTAAACGAAACAGATTGTGCTATGTGCGGTCAGTGTATCTCTGTCTGCCCCGTTGGTGCTCTGTATGAAAAAGACGGCTTAGCTCCCGTTTGGAAGGCTTTAGCTGACGAAACCAAGCATGTTGTTGTTCAGACAGCTCCTGCTGTTCGTGCTGCCCTTGGTGAAGAGTTTGGTCTCCCCATCGGCACACCGGTTACCGGCAAGATGGCTGCTGCTTTAAAAGCTCTGGGCTTTGACAAAGTTTTCGATACCGACTTTGCTGCTGACCTGACAATTATGGAAGAAGGCACTGAGCTGTTAAACCGCATTAAAAACGGCGGCAAGCTCCCCTTAATTACTTCCTGTAGCCCGGGTTGGGTTAAGTTCTGTGAACATAACTTCCCCGACTTTTTGGATAACTTATCTTCCGCTAAATCTCCTCACGAGATGTATGGTGCAATCTTAAAGTCTTACTATGCTGAAAAAGCTGGTATCGACCCGAAAGATATTTTCGTTGTATCCGTAATGCCCTGTACTGCTAAGAAGTTTGAGGCTCAGCGTGAAGAACTCTCCGGCACAGGCTATCCTGATGTTGATGCAGTTATCACTACTCGCGAATTAGCTAAGATGATTAAAGAAGCTGGTCTTAAGTTCAACGAGCTGGAAGACGCTGTCTTTGATTCTCCCTTCGGCGATGAAGCTACTGGTGCCGGCGTTATCTTTGGTGCTACCGGTGGTGTTATGGAAGCTGCTCTGCGTACTGTTGCTGACGTACTGACCGGTCAGTCCTTAGATAAGGTTGACTACACCGAAGTTCGTGGTACTGAAGGTATTAAAGAAGCTACCGTTAAAATTGGTGATATGGACGTTAACGTTGCTGTTGCTCACGGTCTGGGCAATGCAAGAAAGCTTTTAAACAACATTCGTGAAGGAAAAGCAAACTACCACTTCATCGAAATTATGGGTTGCCCCGGCGGTTGCGTAACCGGTGGCGGTCAGCCGATTCAGCCTGCAAAAGTTGCTGCTGAAATTGACTTAAAGGCAGAACGTGCTAAGGCTCTGTATGCTGAAGATAAGGCTGCTGGCCTCAGAAAGTCCCACGAAAATCCCTACATCAAAAAGCTGTATGAGGAATATCTGGGCGAACCCTGTGGTCATAAGTCACACAAACTCCTGCATACACACTATCAGGAAAGACCCAAATATTAATATAGGACTGTAGTAAAATGTTTACTATTTTCCTATAGCTTTAAAAAAGGAGTAGCAGAAATGCTACTCCTTTTCTTTTACTTTTTCAAATATTAAAATTGTCTTAGGTTGGGTTTTGCCATTAAAACTGATGTTTTGGGAAAGCCTGTCGCTTGTTAAAATTGTATGCAGGCGATAACCGGCATCGGCTTGTTCGTTTAAAACTGCCTCCATTTGCTCTGCATAACTGGGTGCTTTTACATAGGACGTGTCTCTTTCAACAACTTGCCGAACAACATAGTCCACCATGGTATCTTCTCCTTTACAATAAAAAAGTGCGTAGCAGAAGCCACGCACTGAAAAACGCTGGCTTTTGCTACCACACAAAATCGATATACACAACAGGCATACGAAATAAGCCGGCGTTTTTACCTGAATTTTAAAAAGCCAGTTGTGTATTATCTTCAATTTTGTGTGGTGTATTCAGTATAGCACAATTTTGTAAATTTTGCAATAAAAAAGTGCATAACTTCACCCGGGAGCAAAGCTATGAGGGAAAAGTTCAGAACCCGGTTGTATAAGAATACCGTATGTAAAAACATAAAATGGTGATAATCCCTTAAAAAACCTCATATACTATAGTGACCGGTATCAGACAACTTTTATATTGATGCCGTAAATTTGTCATCTCATAGATGAGGAGGAAGAAATGTATGAAAAGTAAACTTTTGGCTGGTGCCTTGGCACTGATGGTAGTAGCCGGCGGTCTGGTCGGTTGCGGAACAGTAGAGGAGGGCGTTGAACAGGTTGTTCCCGAAGCCACCGCACCGACAACAGCTGGCACAAATGCAACTGCGAACCCCTCAACATCTTCAAAGGAAGAGGGCGGCCTGAATATCGGTAACGATGCTGAGCCAAATGCTTCTGCTCCGTCTGATGACACAAAAGCACCGGATGCTCCCATTGCAAAAGGAGAATAATCACCGCAAAAAAAGACTGTCGCCAAGCGACAGTCTTTTTTTATATTTTAGTCTTCTACTTTCATTAACACTTTAACAATTTCGCCGATGTATACCGTGTGGTAATCTTGATCAGGATACATTGTTTTGTCAATTTCAGGTATTAAAATTGCATCGGGGTCAATTGTGCCGGCGTACAGCTTTTTGCAGAGCACGACCAGGTTACCCTCAGAAAAATAAGGGGCTCCTTCGGCGTGATCTACCGTTAAACCGGTTTTGGCAATTTTGTCTTCATCTCTGCCGCTAACCGAACCGAAATACTGTAAATCCTTTTTATAGCTTTCGTCAAAAAAGGTCAGAGAAAACCGTTCAGAAGCCTCTAAGAATTCTTTGGTATACCGCTGAGGACGGACAAAGCCGAAGACAACGTTTTTGTTCCACAACACGCCAACGCCGCCCCAGGAAGCGGTCATGGCATTGGTTTTTCCCTCTTTTTCAGCACCAATTAACATCCATTCCTTACCAATCATGGTAAAGGGATTTTTTTCGATTTGTTCCGGTTTAATTTCATAAAATTGACTCATAAAAACACTCCTTATTTATTTAAACGTTAAAAAATACATAACAAACATAGGTTCCGACCAAAAGCCCCGTCAGGTCGGCAAGCAACGCCGCCGGTACGGTATAGCGGGAATTTTTAATGTTAACAGAACCGTAGTATACCGCCAGAGTGTAAAAGGTGGTTTCTGTTGAACCCATAACGACTGAGGCAACCCTGCCCACGAAAGAATCCGGACCGGAGGTTTTTAAAAGGTCGCTGACAATAGCCAAAGCACCGCTTCCCGAAACCGGGCGAAGCAGTGCCAGGGGCATGATTTCCCCGGGGATTCCCAAAGGTTTTGTTATGGGCGATAAAAGTTTCGTTAAAAATTCCAGGGCACCGGAGGTACGAAACATAGTAATGGCGGCAATGAGCCCAACTAGTGCGGGGAGAATGCCGAACAGGGTTTTTAAGCCGTCTTTTGCACCGCTTAAAAACGCATCGAAAATATCAATTTTTTTTGCCATGGCGAAAAAAACAATCACCAGACAGATAAAGGGCAAAACGCCGGCAGAAAGGGTGTTGAGCATTAAAGATAACGCCCCCTATCCCGCCGAGCCAGCAGTTTGGCAGCTATAACACCGATGATTACCGCCGTAACGGAACAAATCCAGACGGGGACTAAAATGCCGAATGGGTCTTGCGAACCTGCCGCGGCACGCAGGGTAATCACTGTGGTGGGAATTAAACTGATAGAGGCGGTGTTAATTACCACAAACATACACATTTCGTCTGACGCGGTACCCTTATGGGGGTTAATTTTATCAAGCTCAGCCATGGCGGCAAGACCCAAGGGGGTTGCTGCGTTAGAAAGCCCTAAAAAGTTTGCGGTCATGTTCATGACCATCGCCGTTACGGCAGGGGAGCTTGCAGACAACTTCGGAAAGAGAAGCTTTGTCAGCGGGCGAATCAGCCTTGCCAGCTTTTCAGTCAATCCTGCCCGTTTGGCAATTTCCAGCATACCGGACCAAAAGCACATCATACCCAAAAGCCCCAAAGCCATGGTGACAGCATTTTCTGCACCTGTCAGGGCGGACTGTGCCACAGCTTCCAGTTGACCGTTTACAGCACCAAAACAAAAAGCGGCGATAATCATACCGCCCCAAATATAACCCATCATAAAAACCACCTCTATACTAAGGTATGAAACCTGTGACGGTTATATGATGGGTGAATTTCGTATTTACAGCAGGGGTTTTAAACCGTTTTCAACCTGCTTCAGGGTTTTTAAAACATCTGTTCCGCCCGTAATGCGAAGGTCTGCATAGGTTTCGTAAAGGGGCAGACGTTCTGTATAAAGCTCATAGAGACGGTTTTTATTTTGTGCCAGCATAGGCCGGACAGAGAGGTTTATTTTCTTTAAAATATCATCAGGGGAACGGTCTAAAAACACTGTAACGGCGTTCTGCTTTAAATATTCCATATTTTTAGGATTTAAAATAACGCCGCCGCCGGTGGCAATGACTTTGCCGCCGGTTTCAGACAGCTCCTTGGCAACAACAGTCTCTAAAGAACGAAAATATGGCTCGCCGCTGTCTTTAAAAATATCCGAGACGGTTTTGCCCTCTTTTTGTTCAATGTATTCGTCCATATCCACAAAGTCTATGGAAAAAGCTTTTGCAAGCTTTCTGCCGATGGTGGTTTTTCCGCAGCCTGTAAGGCCGATTAAAACAATATTTTTCATGTTATTTACTCCCGGGCTGAGGGGTAGTTCCCCAGAATTTGCAAGGAAGAGGACAGCTCTTTAATTTCTGCCATTGCCTCTTTGACCGATTGTGTGGCTAAAGAGCCGGAGAAATCTGTAAAGAACATGTATTCAAAGTTCCGTCCGGGAAGAGGTCGTGACTCAATGTATAAAAGATTCAGTCCGTGCCGGGAAAAGGCGGAAAGCACCTTGCAAAGTGAACCGCTTTCGTGACGCAGGGTAAAAGCAATGCTGATTTTGTCAGCCCCGGGGTGTTCTTCCATTTGTCGTGCTACGGCAACGAAACGTGTGGTGTTCCCTTTGGAGCTTTGAATGTTTTCAGCCAGGGTGACAAGACCGTAAAGCTCTGCTGCCTTGGGGCTTACGATGGCGGCTTTGGTTATATCTTTTTCCTCTGCTACAAACAGGGCACTGTCTGCCGTGCTGGCAAGAGGCGTTTTTTCTTCTAAATTCTCCAAAGAGCCTAAAAAGTCGGCACACTGCAGAAACCCTTGGGGGTGGGAATAGACCTGGCGGATACTGTTAAGGGTTGCACCCGAGGGTGCCGCCAGAACGAATTCAATCTTCATAAACGCTTCGCTGACAATGTATAAATTATTGCGGTACAATAAGTCGAAAACGTCGGTAATGGCACCTGTGGAGGTGTTTTCGATAGGGAGAACGCCGTAATCTGCCTCGCCGTTGTTTAACAGTTTGAAAATGCCGTCAAAGGACTCTGATGCTGTTGAAACAGAAGCATCGGGGAACATATGAGAAAGAGCCTCAGCACTGTTGGAGCCGGGTCTTCCAAGATATGCCACACGGGGCTTTTCCACAGCCGGCGAGAAGGAGAGAGTGTCTTGACTGCCTTTTTGTTGCAGACGGCGAGAGAGAGCCATCAGGTCTGTAAAAAAGTCTACGGTTAAATCCCGGTATTCCGGGTTTTTGAGTGCTGCCACACGGCTTTCTATGACCGCCTGTTCCCGGTCGGGAACAAAGATGGGAAGACCCCGTTCATTTTTATAGTCACCTACTTGTTTTGCAACGTCCATTCGCTGTTCAAACAAGTCAAGAATCTGCTTGTCAATGGCATCAATTTCATTTCTCAGACGGCTTAGCATAGGTTTTCGCCTCCAGTAATAAGTCAGCCATGACAATGGCTGTTACAGCTTCAATCACGCAGACGGCACGCTGCACAATGCAGGGGTCGTGGCGACCGTGGATTTCCATGGTTACTTCTTCGCCGGTTTCTACATTCACCGTACTTTGCGGTCTGCTGATAGACGGTGTAGGTTTAATAGCTACCGAGAAACACAGGGGCATACCGTTGGTGATACCACCGTTAATACCGCCGTTATGGTTCGTTTTGGTTTTAACCGTTCCGTTTTCGAAACAGAAAGAATCGTTTGCCTGACTGCCTAAAAGCTCAGAAATAGCAAAACCCGTGCCGAATTCCACGCCCTTAACCGCAGGAACGGAGAACAGCATAGCGGCAAGACGGCTTTCAACAGACTCAAAAAAGGGAGAGCCAAGACCTGCCGGGAGACCGGTCACTAAAGCTTCTATTACGCCACCCACAGAATCTTGATTGGTTCTTGCGCTTTCAATGGTTTCTGCCATTTTGGGAGCTATGTCTTTATCTAATACAGGCAAGGTTTCTGCCTTTAATTTGCGATAGGTTTCAACATCGGGGTTTACGGCGTCAAAAGAAAGGTCACGGTTGGTGCCGATGGACTTAATATGCGCAAAAACCTCAATGCCCTGCATAGCCAGGTAAGACTTTGCAAGTGCTCCGGCAAAAACTAATGGTGCTGTTAAACGACCGGAAAAATGACCGCCGCCCCTGAAGTCTGCAAAGCCGTGATAGCGGCAAAGTGCCGTAAAATCAGCGTGAGACGGGCGGAGAAGCTCCGGCGTGTAGTCTTTAGACCGAGTGTTTGTATTTTGGATTATGGCACAAAGAGGCGTGCCGGTGGTTTTATCATTAAATAAGCCGCTGACGATATGGGGCACGTCGCCCTCCTTTCGGGGGGTGGAAAAAGAATTCCGACCGGGGGCACGGCGTTCCATTTCTTTTTGTACAGCCTCCATATCCACAGGCAGACCTGCAGGGAGCCCGTCAATCACAACGCCGATAGCATCGGAGTGGGATTCCCCGAAAATGGAGAGTTTTAATATGTTTCCAAATACGTTTGCCATAGCCTACCTCCTAATTTTGCAAAGCAAAATAATCCTGCCAGAAGTTGCCGTAAGACTTTGCGACACATTCACTGCCTAAAACCGTTACCTCACCGCTTGCAACCGTTGCGGCAATAGCCGCCGCCATGGCAATGCGGTGGTCATTAACGCTGTCAATAGTGCCGCCTGTTAGAGGAGTTTTACCGCGGATAATTAAAGCGTCTTCCTCCTCTGTGATGTCCGCCCCTAGACGGCGGAGCATATCGGTGGTGGTAGCGAGACGGTCGCTTTCTTTTATGCGAAGCCGTGCGGCGTTTGCAACTATGGTCGTGCCCTCTGCCTGGGTTGAAAGAACCGCCAAAACCGGGACGAGGTCTGGAATCTGGCTTGCATCAATGGTGATGCCGGAGAGGGGCGAACCAAATCTTTTAATAATCGATACAATTTCCCGGTCGCCCTGAGAGGATTCAGGGTTTAAGCCTAAAACCTCTACTTGACTGCCCATGGCGTTGGCACAAAGGTAGAACGCCGCCTGGGAATAGTCCCCCTCAACGGTTATATCGTGGGGTTTGTAGCTTTGATTACCGGGAATATGGTAGGTCTGATAGTTATCGTGGGTTACCGAAATACCAAAAGCTTTTAAAACATCTAAAGTCATCTGAATATAGCCGACGGATTCTACCTCAGTTGTCAGTTCTATAACGCTGTCCGCCTTAAGAAGGGGCAGGGCAAACAAAAGCCCGGTAATAAACTGAGAGCTGATGTTACCGGGGAGCCGGTAGGTGCCGCCCTTTAACTTGCCGCAAAAGGAGACGGTTTGTTCCGTACGCTCGTAGTGGATTCCCTCGCTGTCACAAAGAGCAAAGTAAGGGTCCAGCGGTCTTTGCATCAGCCGGCCTCTGCCTGTAAAGGTGGTTTTTTTGCCGGAAATCCAAGCAAGAGGAATTAAAAACCGCAGCGTTGAGCCGGATTCTGAGCAGTCAATCACCGCGTTTTCCTCTGGCTCAGGAAAGGCACCGGAAACCGTCAGAGTACTGCCGTTTACCTTTACCGTAGCACCAAAGGCCACCATAGCCTGAGTGGTTGCCAAAATATCCTGGGAAAAGGCGATGTTTGTAACCTCTGTAATGCCCCCTGCAAGGCAAGCAGCAATTACGGCACGGTGTGCCTGGCTTTTAGAAGGGGGAACGGTAACCGTTCCCCTTAGTTTTTTTGGTATAATCCGTTGTTCCATAACTATTCCTCTAATAAGTTATCTGAGTGTTGCACCCAGTTCCTTTTCTAAAGCTGAGAGAATCTCCTGAACCGTTTCGTTAATTTCAGTATCGGTCAGGGTTTTATCCATAGACTGCAGAGTCAGCTTATAAGCCATTGATTTCTTGCCCTCAGGCACCTGTTTACCTTTATAAACGTCAAACAGGGTAAGACCTGCAAAGAGCTTTTTAGCTTTTTTCTTCATAACAGCTTCCACATCAGCCGCCAGCACCGTGTCGTCAGCCAAAATAGCAAGGTCACGGGTTACAGCCGGATATTTGGGTAGGGGGCTGTATGTCTTGGTGTTTTTAGAATAGGTTAAAAGGTCGGGCATATTGATTTGTGCTACATAAATTTCGGTGTCAATACCGTAATTGTCGCAAACCTCAGGGTGAATCTGCCCCAGAACACCGATTTCCTTTTTGCCAACCAAAATGCTGGTGCAACGGCCGGGGTGGAAGGAGGGGTTCTCTGTTTCGGGAACGAACCGAGCACCGGACAGGCCAATGCTTTCAAACAGGGTTTCTACAATGCCTTTAGCATCGAAGAAATCGCAAGCACCGTACATACCTAAAGAAACAACCTTGCGTTCCTCAGGGAGTTTGCTTGTATCTTCATCGGGAATGTAGATAGTAGCCAGCTCGTAGAGCTTAGCGGTTTCTGCTTTAAAGTTCCGGTTCCGTGCTAAGGTTTCCAGCATGGAGTGGATTGCAGTTGTACGCATAATAGAGTTTTCCTCACCTAAGGGGTTAGAAATTGTAACCGTGTTGCGAAGGGGACTGTCAGCCGGCAGGCAGAGCTTTTCAAACAGGTTGGGGTTTGTAAAGCTATAGGTTACAATTTCGTTCATGCCGCAAGCACAAAGCAGGGTGCGTACAGTGTCCTCCAGCTTCTGTGCCGGGGTTTTAACGCTGTGAGCCGTTTCGCCGCACATTAAGGTTGAGGGAATTTTATCGTAGCCGTAAATACGCAGAACTTCTTCTGCTACATCGGCAAAGCCCTCAATGTCTTTTCGGAAAGACGGCGGTGTTACAGTATCTTCTGTTACAACACAGTCCAGAGCCTTTAAGGTTTTATCCATAAATGCCTTGTCAATGTTTGTACCTAAGAAATTGTTAATTCTGTCAGCATCATAGGGAATCACGTTGGGTTCTTCAACTTTGCCGCGAATGTCAATCATGCCGTCAACCACTTCGCCGCAGCCCAGCTCTTCAACCAGCTGGCAGGCACGCAGGATTGCCGGCTCTGTATTTTCAGGGTCAAGGCCCTTTTCATAGCGGGCAGAGCTTTCCGTTCTCAGGCCCAGCTTTCTTGCAGTTTTACGAACTAAAGCACCGTTAAAGGTTGCAGATTCAAATAAGATAGTGGTGGTGTCGTCCTTGATTTCGGAGTTCTGACCGCCCATAACGCCGGCAACGCCAACGGGCTTTACGCCGTCGCAAATCATCAGCATAGATTCATCTAAAGTGCGTTCAATATCGTCTAAAGTAGTCAGCATTTCGCCAGCCTTAGCACGGCGAACGTTAACAGTGGCTCCCTCTAAGTCGCGGAGGTCAAAAGCGTGCATAGGCTGACCGTATTCTAACATAATGTAGTTTGTAATATCAACAATATTAGAAATCGCACGGATACCGCAAGCCTTTAAACGATCCTGCATCCATTTGGGAGAGGGGCCGATTTTAACATTTTTAACCACCTTGCCGCAATAACGCAGGCAGCCCTCTTTGTCATCAACAGAGATGGATACATAGTCAGCAATATCGCCGCCGCAGCCTTTAACGGTGGGCTTGGGCAGGTTAAAGGGCTTATCAAAGGTGACAGCCGTTTCGCGGGCAAGACCGATAACAGACAAGCAGTCAGGACGGTTAGAGGTAATTTCAAATTCTACAATGTTCTCGTTTAAACCGAAAACGTCACGAATGTCTGTGCCAACGGTCAAAGAATCGTCTAAAATTAAGATGCCGTATTCAGCATCGGGGAAGTCAGCTTCCGTCATGCCCAGTTCTTCATAAGAGCAGAGCATACCGGCAGATTCAACACCGCGGAGCTTGCCGGTTTTAATTTTTGTTCCGTCCGGGAGCAGAGCCCCGTCGAGTGCAACGGGAACAGTCTGACCGGGTTTTACATTGGGTGCACCGGTTACAATCTGCAAAGTTTCTGAGCCCACGTCAATTTTGCAGACAACCAGTTTGTCTGCGTCGGGGTGGGGCGTAATATCTAAAATTTTACCAACCACAACGTTTAAAAGGTTATCGCCGGGGTTTTCAATTCCCTCAACTTTAGAACCGGTCATGGTCATAGCGTGGTTATATTCAGCCGGTGTAATACCGGACATATCAGTATAGTCACTGAGCCAACTCATTGGGATTTTCATCGTCTATCTTCCTTTCTCTTACCGATTAAAATTGGTTTAAGAACCGCAGGTCGTTATCGTATAAATGACGCATATCGTCAATGTTCAAGCGACGCATAACAATACGCTCAAGACCCAAACCAAAAGCAAAGCCACTGTAAACAGAGGTATCAATACCGCAACGCTCTAACACCTTGGGGTGAACCATGCCGGCACCTAAGAGCTCAATAAAGCCCTCGCCCTTACAAACACGGCAACCCTTACCGCCGCAGACGAAGCAAGAAACGTCAACCTCGGCACTGGGCTCGGTAAAGGGGAAGTGATGGGGACGGAAACGCAGGACTGCATCGTTTCCGTACAGGGTTTTCATAAATACTTCCAAGGTTCCCTTTAAGTCACCCATGGTGATGCCCTTATCAACCACTAAGCCCTCAATCTGATGGAAAACGGGGGAGTGGGTTGCGTCAACGGCGTCACTACGGTAAACACGACCGGGAGCAATGACGCGGATAGGCGGTTTCTGGTTTTCCATAACACGAACCTGAACGGAAGAGGTCTGGGAACGGAGCACCACTTTATCGTTAATATAGAAAGTATCCTGTGTGTCACGGGCAGGGTGGTCAGCAGGAATATTTAATGCCTCAAAGTTATAATAGTCATATTCCACCTCGGGACCCTCTACAATGGAAAAGCCCATGCCTACGAAGATGTCTTTAACTTCTTCAAGGACAGTTGTAAGCGGATGGGTTTTACCGATGACCGGCTTTTTGCCTGCCATGGTAACGTCCAGCGTTTCGCTCTTTAGCTGCTCAGCTCTTGCAGAGGCTAAGAGAGCCTTTTTCTGTTTTTCAATTTCAGCTTCAATAAAGCTTCTGACTTCGTTGGCAAGCTGGCCAATAACGGGGCGTTCTTCGGCAGAGAGCCCGCCCATGCCGCGGAGAATTGCGGTAAGTTCGCCTTTTTTACCTAACAGGCCAATACGAATATCCTCCAAATCTTGCAAGGTTTTGGCACTGGAGAGTGCCCCACTTGCTTTTTCTTTCATGTTTAAAAGCTGTTCTTTCATTTCGTTCTCCTTTCTATATCTGGAAAGCGGGCAATAAAAAAAGCCCGCCCCTACAAAAGGGACGGGCAAAACGTGCTCGTGGTACCACCCTTATTCCCAAAGCTAGGCTTTGGCTTCATTGACGCGTAACGTGCGTTTGCGGCAGAGCCTAATAGCAAAAAACGTTCAACCCTGCAGCTCCGGAGTGAAATTTCAAATCTGCCCTTAACCGGATTTCCTTTCAGCCGGTGAGAAATCCTCTCTTTTTTAGGTAGTGGCGATTCTACTTTGCTCCATCATAGCCTTTACGAATTACAATTTGAAATTAGTATATCACAAATATACAAATTTTGCAAGTCTTTTTGTGAAAAAAAGTCCCGGCAGTGCCAGAAGGACTGCCGGGCAGGATTTAGCTTTTGAAAAGGGTTAATCGTCGCAGTCGGCACAACCAAGGGTGCATTTTACCAGGCACGCCGTTGTTGTAACTGTCAGCGACAGGAAGAAAACCAAAACACCGGCGATGATAGCACCTAACACGCTGGTTGCGGCAAAGCTAACGCCCAAAAGCACCAGGGCAGAAAGGGCTGTACCTAAAATGCCGGTTAAAAGGGCAGGCAAGGTGCTGCAAACGCAGCCGCGAATGCCGGCTGTGCGAATAAACGCAGAGGAAACCAAAGTTGCCAGCAAATATACAATTGCGATGCCAAAGGCTACCCATAAAAATGCCGGTGTAATTGTGATGGTTGCGGTAAATGTCAGTGCTGCGGCAATGATGCCGATGATAAAGCTTGCGACGGCGGAAATTGCCACGCAGCCGCACTTACAGTCGCAATAATTTTGACTCATAAAATTCACCTCCTGATTTAGTATATGAACGATATTGTCAGGAAGTGAAAAAAGAAGCTGTCTTTTTTACAAAAAAATGTATAAAAAGACAGCTTTCGCATTTTGCGTAAGACGAATATATTATTGTAATATATCTGAAAAGTCACCCAGCATACGCACTTCGGGTTCTAAGGTAACGCCATAGAGGGTTTGTACTTTTTCTGTTACAAAGTCCATTAAAAGGCAAACATCTTTTGCGGTGGCACCGCCCGTGTTAATCACAAAACCGGCGTGCTTTTCGGAAATTTGTGCTCCGCCAAAGGTAGTGCCTTTTAAGCCGGCATCTTCAATAAGCTTGCCTGCAAAATGCCCCTCGGGACGTTTGAAAAAGCTGCCGGCAGAGGGGAAGTTTAAGGGCTGTTTATCTCTGCGGCGGGTGCTTAACTCTTTCATAGTCGCCCGAATTTCTTCGGGGTTTTTCGGGGTTAATTTCATGCGGGCGGAAAGAACAATGCCGCCCTTTTCGGAGAAAAAGCTGTGACGGTAGCCAAAAGCGTGTTCTTCGCCGGAAACAGTAGCAACGGTACCGTCTTTTGAAAGATAGGTTGTTTCTACAATAACGTCTTTCATCTCGCCACCGTAAGCGCCGGCGTTCATAAACACGGCACCACCCAAAGAGCCGGGAATACCACCGGCAAATTCAAGGCCGGAAAGACCGGCAGATAAAGCCTCGGTAGCAAGGCGGGCAAGAGAAACACCGGCTTCTGCTGTGATGTATTCCCCGTCTATCTCAATACGGCTCATGGACTTTGCCAGGCGAATCACAACGCCGGGAATCCCCTTATCGGAAACCAAAAGGTTAGAACCGGCACCGATAACCAGAGGCACAACCGCGTTCTCTGTCAAAATCCGGTAGCAGGAGACTAACGCATCTACGGACTCCGGCTCGATTAAAAGCCGTGCCGGACCGCCGATTTGGAAGGTAGTATATTCACGCATAGGTGCGTTTTGTCTGAGAGTTATACCCTTTTGTTCCGAAAGTTTAGCAATCAGGTTTTCCATGTTTTCCTCCCCATATTTTTATTCGGGTTTGGTATTTTCAAAACGCTCTCTGTCAAAGCCCTTACGGCGGCAGAGATAGTTTAAAAAGCGTTCTGCGTTAAGGTTTACAATTTGCTCCTCCCGAATCCCTGCCTCCATGGCAAGGTTCCAGCAAAGCTCATTTTCGCCCAGGTCAAAAACGCTGTGAGCATCGGTGGATAACACAACGTTTACCCCGAGCTCAGCACAACGGCGGGCAATTTTTCGACAGTTTTCGATGCTTTTTTTACGCATGAAAAAGCTGTGATTATTGAGTTCAATAGCTTTATCGTACCGCTTGGCGGTTTCTAAAACCGCGTCAATATCATACGCATAATCCGGGCTGCCGCTGTGACCCAAAGCATCAATATACGGGTTTTCCAATGCCTTTATATAGGTATTGGTATGGTCTTTGACGGTTCCGGGAATAAAACAGGGACTATGAATACTGGCGATTACCCAGTCCAGACGCTTTAACAGGTTTTCCGGCAAATCCACAGTGCCCTCAAAGTCTATAATATTCACTTCTGCCCCCTTTAGAAGATATAAATCACCAATTTTGCGGGGGAGAACCTTTAAATTCATAAAATGCCAGGCGTCGGCACCGTCTCTGGTTGCCGGACCGTGGTCTGTGATGGCGAGCAGGGAGATACCCAGCTCTTTTGCACGCTGCACCAGCTCGCCAACGGTGCTGTATGCGTGGTGACTGACCAGGGTATGTACATGAACTTCGGTGGAAAGATTATTCTTCAATTTGCTCCATTAGCCTCCTGTTTAATTCTTCGGCAGCGTTATAGCCCATTTTCCGCTGTCTGTGGTTCATGGCAGCGACCTCGATGATAATAGCAAGGTTACGGCCGGGCTTAACGGGAATGGTGAGCGAGGGAATTTGCAGACCCATAATATCGGTGGTGTAGGTATCAAGTCCCAAACGGTCATACTGTTTTCCGGACTGCCATGGCTCTAAGTTAATCACCAGGTTAATGTTTTCCGTATCTTTAACAGCACCGATACCGAAAATCCGCTTTACATCAATAACACCAATGCCGCGGAGTTCGATAAAGTGCCGGATAATATCGGGGGAAGAGCCAACCAGAGTTTTTCGGGAAACCTTTTTAATTTCTACCGCATCGTCGGCCACCAGACGGTGACCACGTTTTACAAGCTCAATGGCGGTTTCGCTTTTACCGACGCCGCTTTCGCCCATGAGCAGAATACCTTCGCCGAAGACCTCAACCAAAACGCCGTGGACGGTGGTCATAGGGGCTAAGGAAACGGAAAGAGACAAAATTAAGTCGCTCATGAACTGAGAGGTTGTTTCATGGGTGCGGAGCAAGGTGACGTCATACTTTTGTGCACATTCTAAAAGCTCGGGGAAAACCGGCATATCACGGGTGATAACCATTGCCGGGATTTTCTTTTCAAACAAAGGCTCCAGGCGGGTTAAGCGTTCTTCAGAGCTGAGAGCTTCAAGATATGTATATTCAACCATGCCGAAAATCTGAATTCGCTTCGGGTCAAAATGTTCAAAAAAGCCGGCAAGCTGCAGGCTGGGACGGTTTATCTCCGCAATGGTGATGGGCAGGGTGGCATAGTCCTTTGCACCGTGCACCAGTTCTAAGGTTTGTTCCTCTATTAGTGTACCCAATTTAACAAAATCATCCATTTGACCCATCCTTTCTTGTGTAACAATTATCCATAATAAGTATATCATAGTTTTTTAAATCTGTAAATTAAAAAAGACAGAAAAGAGGAAAATATTTGGTTTTAGGGCTGGATTTTTCCATGGGTTTGGTGTAAAATGTTAGTAGTTATTATTTAGGAGGTTTTTTTATGCGTGCAGTTATTACGGTAGTCGGCCACGATAAAATTGGTATTATTTACGAAGTCAGCCGTGTTCTAGCAGAAAACGATGTGAATATTCTGGATATTTCCCAGACTATTATGCAGGATATGTTTACTATGATTATGCTGGTGAATACTGAAAAATCCGGTGCCAGCTTTAAAGATTTGTCTGAAACCTTAGGGAAATTAGGCGAAAAACTGGGCCTTTCCATTCAGATTCAGCATGAGGATTTGTTCCAGTCCATGCACAGAATTTAAGGAGGGCTAACGATGCTTAATTCAATGGAGATAATGGAAACCATTAAAATGATTTCCGAAGAGCATTTGGATATTCGTACCGTTACCATGGGTATTTCTCTTTTGTCCTGCACAGACTCTTGTGCTGAAAAGGTTTGCGAAAACGTTTATGAAAAGATTACCCGTCAGGCAGAAAAGCTGGTGGAAACGGCAGAAAATATTGAAACAGAATACGGAATTCCTATTATCAATAAGCGTATTTCCGTAACCCCGGTTTCCATGCTGCTTGGTGCCAGCGAAAACCCTGAGGATTTTGTTCGCCTGGCAAAGACCTTAGACCGTGCGGCAAAAACCACGGGTGTTAATTTTATCGGCGGCTATTCAGCCTTGGTACATAAGGGCATGAGCATTGGTGACCGTGCTCTGATTGCGTCAATCCCTGAGGCACTTTCCGTAACCGAGCGGGTTTGCTCCAGCGTGAATGTAGGTACTACCCGTGCCGGTATTAACATGGACGCGGTGGCACAGATGGGCCGTATTATTAAAGAAACAGCAGAAAAAACCAAGGCTCAGGACGGTTTTGGCTGTGCTAAGCTGGTTGTGTTCTGTAACGCCGTGGAGGACAATCCCTTTATGGCAGGGGCGTTCTGCGGCGTAGGTGAGCCTGATGCAGTTATTAACGTTGGCGTTTCCGGCCCCGGCGTTGTAAAATGTGCTTTAGAAGAAGTTAAGGGTGCTGACTTTGGCGTTGTGGCAGAAACCATTAAAAAGACAGCGTTTAAAATTACCCGTATGGGCCAGCTGGTGGCACAGGAGGCTTCCCGCAGACTGGGCGTTCCTTTCGGAATTGTTGACCTGTCTTTAGCTCCTACGCCGGCAGTTGGTGACAGCGTGGCATATATTTTAGAGGAAATGGGCCTTGAAAAATGCGGTACCCACGGTACCACAGCGGCACTTGCCCTCTTAAATGACGCAGTGAAAAAAGGCGGCGTTATGGCAAGCTCTTATGTTGGCGGTTTGTCCGGTGCGTTTATTCCTGTCAGTGAAGATGCCGGCATGATTGATGCGGCAAGGGTTGGGGCATTGTCTCTTGATAAGCTGGAAGCCATGACCTGCGTTTGCTCCGTGGGCCTTGATATGATTTGCGTTCCCGGGGACACCACGGCGGAAACCATTTCAGCGATTATTGCTGACGAGGCGGCAATCGGTATGGTTAATAATAAGACCACAGCTGTGCGTATTATCCCTGCACCGGGGAAAAAGGTAGGGGATACCGTAGAATTCGGCGGGCTTTTAGGTACCGGTCCTGTTATGCCGGTAAACAAAAACAGCAGTCAGGACTTTATCCACCGCGGTGGACGGATTCCGGCACCCATTCATAGCTTGAAGAACTGAGTGGGTTA
>JAFQWH010000112.1 GCA_017407515.1 Clostridia bacterium
GCGTTAGAGCTTTCCTTCTTTTCTGATAAGGAACCGATTTTACTGTCGGAGGCAAAACGTATTTCCGTAGACTCTTGTACAGTTGTGTCCGGCGTTTTGCGGATTACGGCAGGAGGGAAGCCTCTTGATGTTGCTGTTAACCCTGATGATGCTTTAATTGAAGAACTTGAAAACGGAAGCGTTTCAGCGTTGATGGTACAGGTTGAGCCTGAGGTAGGCTTAGAGGAGCAGTTGGTGGACGGCGTAACGAACAAAGCCTGGTTGTACAACCTTTATGCTCATAAGGTGTTTGGCTGGTTTTTACAGTCGGCAGAGAAAATGCCGATTCGGGTCCGCGGCGAAAAACAACACGTTATGAATTGCCCCATTCAAGCTCGGGTTTTTAAAGGGCAGCCCTATGCCAGCGTTTTGCACGACTGCAATAGCTGTATGTTTTGTGTGGATACATCGGAAAGTGGCGTTTTGTACTGCACGGGCGGGCAGCGGATTGCAGTGGTAGAAGATTTTAAAAGGACACCGGAGGAACGAAAAAGCCTGTATGATGAATTTTTGCAGCCGGATAAAACCGGTATGGTAGCGTCGGGCTTATGTCCCCATTGCGGAGGACAGTTGGAAGAAAAAAACGGTGAAAACGGTGTGTTTTTAGGTTGTAGTCACTATCCGTTCTGCCATTTTACGGCGGAGAGGAAGCCGGATGGCGGGGTGTCGTTTAATTTTTAAATAGAAAAAAGGCAGAAACGATTTTTCGTTTCTGCCTTTTTTATTGTTATTATTAGTCGGCGGTGTAGGATTTATCGGTTTCTACGGTGATGCAGTTAGCGGCACCGTTCCAGGAAACGTCAAAGTCGAACGCCTGGCCTAGGTCTCTTAATTTAAAGTAGTTATTGCCGTTGATGTTATATGCTTTTAAGTTAATTTCTTTGCCATCTTTGAAGATTTTAGAGGTACAGATTACGGAGGGCTTTGCCTCACCGTCACCTTCACTCAGTTCACCGCCAACGGGGGTATAGGCATCGCCGCTTACTAAGTTGATAACACCGTTTTCATCGTCCCAGGTTACTTCAAATTGCTTTTGGCTGCCGGAGATAACCTTGGCAATATCACGGAGTTTGAAATAGTTATTATCTTCGATATTGTACGCTTCAAAGGCAATGTCTAAACCATCTACCAGCACTTTTGAGCTTGTGTAGTTTGCCGTGGGGTTAGCGTCGATGACGAGAAAATACACCTTCGGGGAGTTCTGCCAATCCAGACTTTCGCTACTCTGAATGGAGGCACGCTCGCTTCGGGATTGATAGCCCATGGAAACGGACAGGGTATGTTCGCCGGGCGTATTTATACTGATGGTTGCACCGGGGAAGACAAAAGAGTGGTCAATCATAGGACTTTGAACATCGAACCAATTGGAGTTGTCTTTATACTGGCCGGTGGAATAGGTGATCGGTGTGCAAAGTGCCAGATCTTCCGTACAAAGCTTGCTGTCTACATAAACCGCACCAACGGCACGGTTCACGGTTAAGGTTGTATTTTTATCAATCACATACATAATGTCGCCTTTTTTATTGTAGGTGGTATCGTACAAACCGTTAATTGTCAGTGTTCCGTTAGCAACTGCAGAACTCCACAAGTTATGCTGATAGGTATCAACCTTGTTTGACGGGTTAAAAGACGCTGTGTTTTCAATCATAATAATGATTTCTGTGGTGGTGTTATCGTTTGCTGTTGCCTGGATATAAAAAGGATTGGCCTGACTTGTCAGCGTGTGGGTAAGGCCCTTAGGGAAGGATTGTTTTTTTTCGTATTCCCAATATTCCTCGTTCGTGCCGTTGTCGGGCAGATAACCAGCAGAGGTGGCATACAATCCGTCGTCGTCTAAGAGAACATCGGCAACGGTATATTTTTTCGCTTTATCTAACAAGGTTACAGTTACGGGAGCCTGGCAGACATAGACGTCAACGCCCTCTAAAAAGGTTACATCTACCTTTTGAATTACGTTGGAAATAGAGATTTGATCATTCAGCGTAAGAGTTTCTGTTGCAGAAACAAAAGGTACTGTTGACAGAAGCATGATAGCGGTCATGATAAGGACTGCTAATTTTTTCATTTTCATACCGGTTTCTCCTTTATCTTTTATAGAATTGTACGTTTATTGTAACATATTCTAAAAAAAGTGTCAAGGAAGGGGAAATTAAAAAGACCGCCGGATTTTGCCGGTGGTCTTTTGCTGCATATTAAAAATCACGCCACTGCGGGGTGGTTTCATACAGGTTAACTGACAAACAGAAATAAGTCTCCTATATATTAGCGGAAACAACAATAGCTGACGCGGAGGGATGTAGAAACGGCACTGTGTTTTCATGATTAAATGCCCTGCCGGGCGGGCCTACTTTTGATTGCAAAAGTAGCAAAACAAAGGGGGAGTTTCGATTCTCCCCCTTTAACCCCCTTAAAACGACACAGGGGCTCTGCCCCTGGACCCCTTTACATAGAAAAAATTTACAAACCCACTTATGGGTATTTAGTAACAAGAACGTAGTATTAGGAATATGCTTGATAAAAAACCACCCGCATATAGCGAGTGGTTTTTTACTATGTAAGTTCCCATTACTGTTCAACGATGAACTGAACCGGGGTGAAACCTAAGTCTTGAATCATTAAGGACATTTCAGCCTGATTCAGCGGCGTTTGTGATAACACCTCAGCACATTTTTTCTCTAAATTAACCTTACCCTTTAAGCCTTTTTCGGCGATAGCTGCTTCAACACGGGCGGAGCAGTGGCCACAACTCATTCCATCAATCATAATGACGGTTTTGTGAGGAAAGGTAGCGTTGGGGGTTAAGGAATTATTCGATTTTTTGCCGCACTTAACAATTACAAAAGCAATAATAAAAGCAATTATTACCGCAGGAACGGTGTACATTAAAACTATCATGTGATAACCTCTTTCTTTATTTTGTCGCATTGAGCCAACGATTGCTATTATATTACTTTATGCAGATTTTGTCAAGTGGGAAATGAGGTTTATCAATTAGGACTCTGTGTTTTGCAGGGCACCGGATACAGTCAGGGTTTTGTATATGATAGGTGTCAGGATTGCGGTAATAATGATTTCCGGCAGCATATAGGTGCCGTTATAGAAGACGGAATATATCAAAGCCAGGGTGTTGCCGGAGAAGGTTTCCATGATTTTTTCGCCGATAGCGTAAAAACCCTCCTGGGTGAAGAACCATTCTGCCCAAGCACCAAAGAACAGGGCCCCGGAGACGATATGGACTACATAGCGGAGAGACAGGGCGATCACAGAGCCGAGGCAGATTGCAGTCGTCTTATGCTTCATTTTATTTTTTAAGATACCGCCGAAGCCAAGGACCGTGTATGCGACGATATAATCCAAAATGCAGACGGATAGGGCTTTCCAAAGAGTCATTTGGTCTTCACCCGGCAGGAAAAATGCAGATACGGTTTTCGCTCCCAGAAGGAGCTGCAGGAGGCTGAAGATAAAGGCGGAGAAAAGCCCCCAGCGGGTGCCATAGGTAAAGGCGATCAGCACGATGGGAAGCATGGAGGCGATGGTTATACCGCCGCCAAAGGGAAGCTGGAAAGGCTGGAACACGGATAGCACCGTGGCGATGGCAATCAGCATGGCAGAAATGACTAAGCGTTTTGTTTTCATGTTGGGTATCTCCTTTCAAAATAAAAACGGAAACAACCCACGTAAGAATTGTTTCCGCACTTATGGCAATGTGAAATATTCCCTACGTTGGCATTATCCAAATCAGGTTACGGGTCGAAACTATGTTTCCTCTCAGCCGGATGGCTCCCCGATATTTATTTTTTATTATTGTATATGAAAAGGGAAGATTTGTCAAGGGGCATGTCAGAAAAATGTTGATAAAAAGGAAAATATTTATCTATTCACTTGTTTTATTTGTTCGGTGAAACATCAATTTTGGTAAATGCATTTTGGGAAAATTTTTCATGGTAGTATAGTCTCACACGTGAGGAGGTGAAAGCGTGCAGGGCGAAAGCGGAAAAATGGCCCGGTATGTTCAGGCGTTATTGGCGGAACCGGCAGAACACATGGCGTCGGAGGTGACGGGAGAAGCAGATGATGACAATGCTATGGCCATTGCGAGGGCCTTGGTTGACCGGGCAAAAAAAGGCGATTTAAGCTCCATTAAAGAGGTCAGAAGTTTAACGGAATCCTTAGAGAGCGGCGAAAAAAAGCCCTTTGATATGCCGGCGAAGATGCTGGCAGAGCCGTATCTTGAGGTTTGGCGGGATATTAAAAGAGGGGCACATACGGAGTATGTTCTATATGGCGGCAGAGGCAGTGCAAAATCCACTTTTATCAGTCTGGCTGTGGTAGATTTACTTGTTTCTAACCCGGAGATACACGGGGTGCTTTGCAGGCGTGTTAAGGATACGCTCCGAGATAGCGTGTATGCCCAGATGAAGTGGGCTATTTCTGAGTTGGGACTTGAGAGGGATTTTGAATGTCGGGTTAATCCTATGGAAATCATCTACAAGCCGACGGGCCAAAAGCTTTACTTCCGAGGGGCAGACGACCCGGCAAAGCTTAAATCTATTAAGGTGCCTTTTGGGTATATTGGCATTTTATGGTTTGA
>JAFQWH010000113.1 GCA_017407515.1 Clostridia bacterium
TGGTACACCTTCAGGGACTCGAACCCTGGACACCCTGATTAAGAGTCAGGTGCTCTACCAGCTGAGCTAAAGGTGCTTATTCTTTTGTTGTTCTCAACAGAAATATATTATAGCACAGGGTAGGGGGTTTGTCAAACTTTTTTTTATTAAGTTTTAAATTACAAGCAAATGATTGTGTATCTTTGGGGCTTAACAGTTAAAATCTCTTGCGGACTTTCTAAAAAAATGCTATAATAGCATAAGTAGTCATAGTAGAAAGGTCGTTACGCACAATGAACATGGATTTTATTACGAAATTGCCGGATTATGAACAGGTGCAGGCACAGTATCCGCTAAAAGAGGCGGATCAGCAGGCAGTCAGCAAGCGAAATAAAGAAATAGCAGAGGTTTTTGCCGGTAAATCCAATAAATTTTTACTGATTATCGGCCCTTGTTCTGCTGACCATGAAGACAGCGTTTTGGATTATATCTCCCGGCTTCGAAAGGTGCAGGATAAAGTTTCGGATAAAATTCTTATGATTCCCAGAATTTATACCAACAAGCCCCGTACCACAGGCGAGGGCTATAAGGGTATGCTTCATCAGCCGGACCCCAACGAAAAACCGGATATGTTAAAGGGGATTATTTCCATTCGTGAATTGCATATTAAGGCGTTAGAGCAAACCGGCTTTACCTGTGCCGATGAAATGCTGTATCCGGAAAATCACAGATATTTAGAGGATTTGTTAGGCTATGTTGCTGTGGGTGCCCGCTCTGTGGAAAATCAGCAACACAGATTAACGGCAAGCGGTGTTGATATTCCCGTGGGTATGAAAAACCCCACCAGCGGTGATGTTACCGTTATGATGAATTCCATTAAAGCGGCACAGAGCGGCCATACCTTTATTTACCGCGGTTGGGAAGTGCACTCAACGGGCAATCCTTATGCTCATGCTATTTTGCGAGGGTATGTGGATAAGCGGGGTTTAGCACACCCGAACTACCATTATGAGGATTTATTGCATTTATATGAGACCTATGCGGAATCTAACTTGCAAAACCCTGCTATTGTAGTGGATACCAACCATTCCAACTCCGGCAAAAACCCCTTTGAGCAGGTCAGAATTTCCAAAGAGATTCTCCACAGCATGCGTCATAATAAAGACGTTGGCAAAATGGTTAAAGGCCTTATGATTGAGAGCTATATTGAAGATGGGGCTCAGAAAGTGGGCGAGAATGTTTACGGAAAATCCATTACCGACCCTTGTCTTGGTTGGGAAAAAACAGAACGGTTAATTTATGATTTAGCAGAAGTTTTATAAAAAACAGCGGTAGTTTTCTACCGCTATTTTTCATTTCTATATTCCTAAGTCTTCCAAAACAGTAAGAGGTGAGTAGTTATGAATTTAGACATAAGAAATAAACGTGAAGTTTTCTGGGACGATTACCTGATTGATACAGAAAAAACAACGGCTCATCACCGCGTAATGAACCCTGTGAAAAAGGACTGTTGCTTCTGTTTTGACCGGGGAAAGGAAGCGGAACTCGGGATTAGCTATACCTGTATTGTAAAAGATACGGCAGGCTATAAAATGTATTATATTCCCTGGCGACAGTTTGAATATCAGATGGGGCGATGCTATTTGGCCGTTATAGAAAGCCAGGACGGTATTCGCTGGACGCGGCCGCATCTGAACCTATATGACCACCCGGAGCTTACGGAAAACAATGTTGTTTTAGATACGTTAATGGACGGGGTCTTTGTTTTTTATGATGAAAACCCCGATTGTCCGAAAGAAGAGAAATATAAAGCCGTAACCTTGGGTTGCGGGGAAAAGGAAAACGGTGAACATGACCGGGTTCTTTGGTGTTTTACCTCGCCGGACGGCTACCGTTTTACTCAGAACTACCGCATGACGGATAAGGGCGTGTTTGACTCTTTAAACACCGTGCAGTGGAAAGACGGCAGATATTCCTGCTATCTTCGGGACTATCACGACAGAAACGAAGAGATTGGCTATTTAGGGGTTCGGGATATTCGTGTTATGTATTCAGAGGATTTTAAAACCTGGACCGATCCAAAACAAATTACATTTGACGACGGGAAAGATGTGCCTCTTTACACGAATAATGTTATGGTTTATGACCGGGCACCTCAGATGCTTGTGGGTTTTCCCGTCCGGTACTGTGAACGCAAAGAATGGACCCTGAATAACGACCAGATAGTTAGCAGTGGGGTGAAGAAACAAGCCATGACAGACCACGAAAAACGCTCCGGTCTGGCGGCAACGGATTGCATCTTTATGTGTAGCCGTGACGGAGAGCGGTGGCATCGGTATAACGAGGCCTTTGTAACACCGGGCTATGAAAAGGAGCATAACTGGGTGTATGGCGACTGTTACCTGACCTATAATTTTGTGGATTCCGGCAGAGAGGTGTATTATCTTTACGCCCATGAATGTCATAGAAGCCGGGGGATTGGCAAACCCTTGGCACGGTATGAAATCCGCAAAGACGGGTTTGCCTGCATGATGGCAGACAGTGAGGAAAAAATTCTGGTCACAAAGCCTCTGGTCTTTACGGGAAAAGAACTGCATTTAAATTTTACCACCTCTGTTTGCGGGTATATTTACGTAGATGTATTAGACGAGGCAGGAAACCCGCTTTCGGAGAAGGTGAGCTTTGAAGTGTATGGCGACAACATTGACAGAAAGATTTGCTTTGCCGACGGAACGGATTTTTCTGAGTTTGAGGCTAAACCCGTCAGACTACGGTTCCGTATGCAGGAAGCAAAGCTTTACTCTATGTGGTTTGAATAAACGGCGGTATTTGCGAAGACTACGTTACATAAAAATCTGCAGGGTATTATGAGCACCCGAAGAACTATCATAGTTATTTTGCATGGCCATCGTCGCCAAAGTGCAAAACGGGAAAATTTTATTATAGAAATAAAAAAACGGTAATTTCTTTAGAAATTACCGTTTTTTGGTGGAGATAAGGGGAGTCGAACCCCTGACCTTTTGACTGCCAGTCAAACGCGCTCCCAACTGCGCTATACCCCCAAGTACAAAAATATTATATCATGCGGGGGGAAGGTTGTCAATATATTCAAATAAAGTTTCCCTTACAAGAAGAGCCCTGCAACAAAAGCCGCAACGCAGGCACCGGAGGCAACGGTGATGAGGGAACGCTTGCAGAGTGCAAGCAAGATTGCGGCAACCAGAGCAAAAGCGGCACAAAGAGGGTTTTTGCCCTCAAAGAGCATATGGGGCAGAGTCATGGCCGCCAGAACAGCATAAGGGATATAGGCGAAAAAGTACTGCAAAAACGGGGATTTCACCTTGTTTCTGCAAAGGGTAAAGGGCAGGGCACGGATCAGGTAGGTGACAACTGCCATGATGAGTATATACATTGCTGTTTTCATGCGGCTTTCCTCCTAACGGTCAGCCAGGCAGTCAATGCCGCGGCGATGATAGAAGAAATAATGACGGAGAAACCGTAACTGATAAAGGAAAAGAAAGGAACAACCCGAAACAGGGTGCTGAGCAGAGCCGCCAGAATAACAGCCAGGGTTACCTCGCGGGATTTTTTCATGGCAGGGATAAAAATTGCCACAAACATGCCGTAAATTGCCATGCCTAAAGCGGCGGTGACAGAAGCCGGGAGAACCGTTCCTGCTGAAGCACCAATCAGGGTGCCTGCCGCCCAGCCGATGTAAGGCACAATGGCAAGACCGTACATATAGTGAACGTTTACGCTTTCCCTCGAGGAGGCAACAGCAAAAATTTCATCGGTGATAAAAGCACCTAAAAACAAACGCTTGCCCGTCGTAAAACTGGGGTCCAGCCGCTGAGTCAGGGAGATACCCATCAGTGCATAGCGGAGGTTAATAACAAGCTGTACAAGTGCCATTTCTAAAAAAGCACCGCCGGCGGCGATGAGGGAGATCCCTGCTGCCTGACCGGCCGAGGTCAAATTCGTCATAGACATTAAGACTGCGGTTATGATATTCAGTCCGCCACCAACGGCGGCAATGCCAATGCCGATGGAAACGGAGAGATAGCCAAGGCCAATGGGGACGCCGTCAGATAACCCTTGTTTAAAAAGAGAATTTTTGTTCATTTGCTTCATCCTTTTAGTAAAACATCTTTTTTATTGTACCACAAAACGGAAAACTGTGCAATAAAAAACCACCCGACGGGTGTCGCCGGTAGAGTTGTAAAATAAAAGGCTCCCCTGTGTAAGGGGAGCTGTTACAACATGGTTTTGACTGAGGGGGAGTTATAATATAAGCTGTAAACTTATTAACAACCCTCCCGTCTTTTGCTTTGCAAAAGCCACCCTCCCTTACACAGGGAGGGCTTTTTGTCTTTATAACGTTTTTTGCTGTTACACTCTGCCTTGGATTTCGCCGGCTTTTTTCAGTGAGATTTTTACAATGACAGGACCGACAAGCTCATAAATTAAAGTAGCACATAAGATAACGGCACGAATCTGCGGACCGTAATCCGGTACAACGGTGGTGGCTGCCAGAGAAAGACCAATGGCAACACCTGCCTGGGGCAGAAGTGAAAAGCCCAGATATTTTACAACCTTTTTGTCTGCCCGCATAATGAGTGCACCCAGGGTTGCACCACCAATTTTTCCGGCAACGCGGAAAAGCAGATAAATGACACCAATCAGGCCAATGCTTGCCAGAATGGTTACATCAAGCTCAGCACCGGAAACCACAAAGAACATCAGGTAAATGGGTGGCGTAATGGCTTCTGCAACGTGCATAACCTCATCACCCTCCCGGCTCAGATTCACAAACACGGCACCTAAAGCCATACATAAAAGCAATGAGGAAAAACCGGTTATATCGGCAATGGCGATACCTAAAAACAGGGTTCCGACTACGATGCTTAAACGGTTTCCCGGCTTTTTGAAAAACTTAAGAGGAATCAGCATTAAAGCACCAAGCAGAGCACCTACGCCTAACGCCCCGACGATTTCGATGACGGGTTTTGCGATGCTTGTCCAAAAGCCTGTATCGCTTTTGCCGGTAATCATGCCGGCAACGGCAACGCAGACGCCGAACGCCATTAAGGCAATGGCATCGTCCACTGCTACAACGGTCAATAGCGTGCTGGTAACGGGGCCTCTTGCTTTATACTGGTTTACAACCATAATGGTTGCCGCCGGTGCTGTTGCAGCGGCGATAGCCGCCAGCACCAGGGAAAAGGCAATATCTTTCCCGATGGCAATCAGTCCTAAAAAGACGAGGACTACGGCTGCTAAGGCTTCAAAAATGGCAATGATAATAGGAGCAATACCGATTTTCTTTAAATAGCTCAGCTTAAATTCACTACCAATAGAAAAGGCGATAAGGCCTAAAGCCACTTCTGAGATGATGCCTAAATGCTCTACAATGTCTTTCGGAACGAGCTTTAAACAGCAAGGACCGATAATCAGACCGGCAAGTAAGTACCCCGTAACGTTGGGGAGCTTAAGGAGTTTTACTAAGCGGCCGCATAAAATACCGGCAAAAATAATGATTGCCAGGTACCATAAAATACTCATTTGCATTGTTTATTTCACCAGTCCTTCAACAGAGTTAATAGGCAGGGTGAAAACAATACCGGTATTGGGCTTGGACAGTCCGCCGGTTACGCGGTTGATAATTTCCTTTGCCGTTTCAAGTTGTTCTTCTTTTAAAACCGTAAAAATCGTTTTGCTTTCTTCACGGTCAGGGTTCAGCATTTTCCGCAAAATGCCGAAAAGAGGTACATCTTCTTCGGTATGGTGCACGAGGGTGGTTGCCATACCGGTACTGTTTAAAATGGTGGCACCGGAGATGCCGGCAGACGCCATTTGGGTTAACAGTTCATCAAGTACCTCAAGTTTATTTAAAACTAAAACCAAAAGCTGCATATGATTGCCCCCTATTATTTATTTAGTTTTTTTAAGACGAACATTTGCAGTGCCGTCTTCGTTATAAGAAATTCTGTCTCCGGTATAATCAAAAGAATCAAGATATGCAAGGTAGTCTTTAGCGGAAGCAAACAGCGGCTCGTAAGCGTCAATAATCTCTTTGGCTCTTTTGCCGCCGTTTTCCAACAGTAAAACTGCCAGAGCAACCTGCCATTTAGCAGAGCCTAAGCAGGCAAGGTCAGGATTTTCAATATAATAATTATCTCCGTGAGACGTACCTTTAGCACCCGGTGCGTGAGGGTGCATAACAGGCATAATGCAGGATAAATCACCCATATCAGTACTGCCGGAACCGATTCCGTCGCTTTGCTTTAATTCCATATCCGGGAATATTTTCTGCAAGGCTTCTGCAGCGGCATTAACTAAGTTTTTGTCGTTGTGAAGCGGAGCATAGCCGGGAATGTCCTGAATATCCACATTAGCACCGATAGCCAGAGCACCGCCACAAAGAGCACGGTTTACCTTGTCATTTGCACTGCGGATTGCCTCAAAACTACTGCCGCGAACATAGCTTTCAATGCAGATGGTTTCGGGAATGGCGTTAACAGCCGTTCCGCCTTGGGTGATAATAGGATGCACACGGATGATGTCCGGCTCTTTAAAGGTCTCACGGATAGCGTTAATGCCGGAAAGGCCTAAGTTTGCAGCATACAGAGCGTTGCAACCGTTCCAGGGAGAGCCGCCTGCATGGGCAGAGGTACCTTTATACATAACTTTTTTTGCGACACAACCAACACAGCCGGCATTTACGGCAAAATCTTCACCGGAGGTGGTATGCACCATGAAAGCCAGATCAACACCGTCAAAATAGCCGCGGTATAAAAATTCGGGTTTACCGCCAAAGTAGCGGATTTTACCCTGTGTTTTTAGCTCGCTGCGATAGCCAATTTCAATCAGTTCTTCTGCCGGAACGGCACAAAGACGAATTCTGCCGGACAGACGGTCTAAGATTTCGGGGTTTTTCAGGGCGGCCGCAATACCCACTAAAGCCGCACATTGTGCTGCGTGACCACAGCAATGAACAGCACCGGTTTCGGGGTCTGCATCGGGGTGGGTTTTGCAGAGCAGGGAATCCAGCTCGCCCAAAATCAGAATTTCCGGACCGGGACGGCCGGTATCAATTACGGTGTAAAAACCGGGAATGTCACCGGCTTCCACAATATCATAGCCTAGTTTTTTGAAAGTTTCAGCCATGTATTTGTTGGTTTTCCATTCCCGATAACCGGTTTCGGGGTTTTTCCAGATATAATCTAAGGTATCAACAATTAAGTCTCTGTAACTGTCAATGGTTTTTGCAATTGCTTCCATTGCAAGAGCCTCCTTACGCTTCTGTACCGTAAACTTCAATCTGAGTCAGAGCCGGGAAGGGAGAGGGATCTGTGGGGTCTTTTTTCATGTCACTCATAGTAACCCATTCAACGCATTTTGCTTCCGGCAGAACAATTTCGTGGGGTTCGTAGGATTTTTCCAGTTTCTTTACGACTTTTGAACCGTCAGAGAAAGAAAGGGTAACTTCCTGCCACCAGTTATCGTGGGGGAAGTCAGCACGGGTCACCAAAACAACTCGGTCAATTTTAACTTTTCTGCCGAACTCAACAGTAATTTCAGCATCGTCCTGCATATTGATACCCCAGGATTCATAAGGCCAAAGACCGTGACTTTCGTTACAAATGTTGCCGTTGATGGCGTTTCTTGCAGCAAACACAGCTTCACCACGGGTTTCAACGTTAGCGTGAGCATGGGGATAGCAGCCCAGGTCAGCCGCCTGGTCATAAACGTTCTTTGCCAGGTTCTTGTTCATAGCAATTTCAGCCTCAGTAGCAATGCGGGCGGACAGCACGTGCCATTCGCCGTAGAAAGACTTGGGAGCGTAGGAATATTTCTTTTCACCGAAAGGAATGGTGAAAACCAGTTCGTTTTCTTTCATGAACACAAAGTTTTCGCCCATTGCATCGTCAAATTGCAGAATAATAAAGCTGTTTTTTTCGTCAGTAGAAAAAACAAGCTGGTCTCCTTCTTCGTAGGTACCGTGATAGCCTAACGCACAGCGGTTTGCTTGGGTTTTGGTAGCTAAAACCTCGCCGCTTTTGTTGCGAACGGAAAGTGTAAGATTTGCCATGGTATCGTCTCCTTTTATATGTTTTAAATATACAAAAATTTCTTATTTTATTATATACGTAAAGCAGTTTGTTGTCAATTCTTAGCTGTTATTTAATTTTATAAGTTTTACTAAAAATTTATAATTATGTTGTTTTTTTACAAAAACTGTGATACGCTATATAGTAGGAACTTTAAGAGACAATAAAGCATAGGAGGACTTTAATGGATATTTTCACAATCTTGAGTTTAATTGGTGGCCTCGTTATGTTTCTTTACGGTATGGACCTGATGGGAGATAGCCTGAAGAAATTAGCAGGGGGCAAGTTGGAATCAATCTTAGCACGACTTACCTCTGCCCGTTGGAAAGGCTTTTTACTTGGCTTAGGTGTTACGGCGGTGATTCAGTCATCTTCTGCTACCACTGTTATGCTGGTTGGTTTTGTTAATTCAGGTATTATGAAACTGGGTCAGACCATCAGTATTATTATGGGTGCCAACATCGGTACGACAATTACCTCCTGGCTTTTGAGTACGGCAGATATTAAAGGAACGGCGGTTTTGATTAAGCTTTTTAAGCCGGAATCCTTTACGCCGATTCTGGCAGCTATTGGTCTTTTGATGGGTATGACCGCAAAAAACGACCAGAAGAGAAACACGTCTACCATTCTTTTGGGCTTTGCAATTTTGATGTTCGGTATGGAAACCATGAGTGCTTCTGTGGAAGGTTTGCGGGATAACGAGGCATTTACAAACCTTTTAACTATGTTTTCCAACCCTCTTATGGGTATTTTAGTCGGTACGATTTTCACAGCAGTTATCCAGTCATCTTCTGCATCTGTCGGTGTTTTACAGGCGTTGTCTCTTTCCTGCGTGATTCCGTATCAAACGGCAATTCCGGTTATTTTGGGCCAAAACATCGGTACAACCATTACCCCGATTATTTCTGCTGTCAGCGGTAATGCGGAGTCAAAAAGAGTGGCTTTGGTTTGCCTGTATATTAAACTGGTGGGCGTTATCATTGTTGCCGGTATATTCTACCTGCTTCATTCTTTCATCGGTTTTGACTTTATGACGCAACAGGTAGGGGCTTTGAATATTGCGGTTGTTCATACCCTGTTTAACATTTTGTCTACGGTTATTTTAATTCCGTTCTGCTCCCTGTTTGAAAAACTGGCAATTAAAACCGTTAAAGGGAAAGCAGAAGACAAGGAAGTTGACGTTTTTGCCGCTCTGGACGAACGCTTTTTACAGATGCCCGGTTTTGCTGTTGAGAAGAGCAAAGACCTGGTTTGCGATATGGCAGGGATTGCGGTTGAATCCTTTAAGAAAGCAACAGCGTTATTTAAAAACTTTGACATGAACACCTTTACAGAGGTTTGCGAGCTGGAAACTAAAATTGATAAATACGAAGATAAAACCAGTACCTACCTTGTGAAAATTGCCGCCAATCAGATGTCTGCGAAGGACAGTAAGGTTGTGACGGAATTGCTTCATTGTATTGGTGATATTGAAAGAATTTCCGACCATGCGTTAAACATTGCTGAGGCGGCGAAAGAGATTTACGATAAACAGATCACTTTCTCTGATAAGGCAAAAGCAGATCTTGCAGTTATTACCGATGCGGTTTCTGAAATTCTGGATTTGGCTGTGTATGCACTGGTTCATGATGACTTGGCTACGGCACGGCGTGTAGAACCCTTAGAGCAGGTCATTGACCGGTTGAAACGACTGATTAAAAACGGCCATATTTCCCGTCTCAGACAGGGAAATTGCACCATGGAGCTTGGTTTTATTCTGTCTGACCTGCTAACGAACTACGAAAGAATTTCCGACCATTGTTCGAACATTGCTGTTTGCTTCATCGAACTGTCCCACGGTTCTATGGGAGCTCATGAGTATCTGAACCAGATTAAATCCGGCGAAGAAACCGAGTTTTCCGAGCTGTATGAAGTTTACAAAGAAAAATACGATATTGCGTAACCTAAAAGCCCCGATTTCGGGGCTTTTTTTGTATCAAATGCAGGAAAACACATAAACTAACCGGGAAAGGAGTTTGTTTATGTGTACTGCAATTTCTCAAAGGGTTCGGGACCATTATTTTGGCAGGAATTTAGACTATGAGCATACATTTGGTGAAACCGTAACGGTTACACCCAGGCGGTATCCCTTTTGCTTTCGTAACGGTTACGCGATAAAGGAACATTATGCCATAATAGGTATGGCGGTTTTAAGCGGGGAATATCCGCTGTATTTTGATGCTACCAACGAAACAGGACTCAGTATGGCAGGGCTCAATTTTCCGGGTCTGGCATGCTATAAAAAACCGGTTTTGGGGAAAGAAAACATTGCTTCTTTTGAGTTTATTCCATGGGTTTTGTGCCAATGTGCTTCTGTGGCAGAAGCGGAGCGTTTCATGCAAACCGTCAACATAACAGATGAGGCTTTTTCGCAAAAATTTCCCCCAACGCCGCTGCACTGGCTGATTGCTGATGCACACAAATCCGTGACGGTAGAGCAAACAGAAAAAGGCCTTTTCGTTTATGAGAATCCCGTTGGGGTTTTAACCAACAATCCGACCTTTGATATGCAGATGTTTTACCTTCATAATTTTCTTTCAGTTTCCTCCAAAGAGCCGGAGAACCGATTTTCCGAGGGGGTTATTTTGCACCCTTATAGTCGGGGTATGGGTGGCATGGGCTTGCCGGGCGACTTGTCTTCTGTCTCTCGGTTTGTCCGGGCGTGCTTCACCAAATTAAATGCTGTTTATGAAGAAACGGAAGCAGAGATTGTGAATCAGTTTTTTCACGTTTTATCTTCCGTTTTTCAGACCAAAGGTAGCGTCTGTATCGGAGAAGACTATGAAATGACAAATTACAGCTCCTGCTGTAATACAACCCGGGGTATTTATTATTATAAAACCTATTATAATGGCCGTGTTTACGGGGTGGATATGCATCAGGAAAATTTAGACGGTCATCTGCCGGTAAACTATGAGCTTATGAAAAACGAGAGATTAGAAATACAAAATTAGTATTTATATTGCGAAAATATTGTTTATTTGCTATAATCAAAATAAGGTGATGTTGCTATGAAACATAATTTTTCTTATTTTGCCAATAAAGACTGTGAATATTATCCCTGTCATAA
>JAFQWH010000114.1 GCA_017407515.1 Clostridia bacterium
CTTTTCCCAACCGGTAGTAAAGGTATAAACCTTTGCGTCCCCTGAACCGATTAAGGTGTAGTTTCTAACCGGCACCGTTACCTTATACTGTGCGTTATGGTCAAGCATAGCGGTAGGCTCTAAAACAATTTCGTTATTGATTGCATCATAACCGTCAGAGGACCAGGTTACAATACCGCCGCCAATCTTTTCTAAGATAATACCGTCAACACCGGGTACAAGGCCCATCAGTTCGTTTGTAACTGTGTTGCCGGTAGCGGCCTTGGGAATATCACCAAATTTAACGGTAATGGTTTCGTCTACCTTAACTAAGGGATCACCTACTACGCTGATAGACTCTACGCCTACAACAGGTCTGTGTTTATAGTTATACACATAGAATTTCGCTGCAGCAGTAGCGGCTGCTGAAACAGAGAACACGTTGGCATAGCCGGTATTGGTATTGTCATAAGTAAACGCCGTCTTAACCTGAGAGCTGGTTGAAAGAGCAATAGGAGTGGTAATTAAATTACTGCCGGGTGTAGTCTCTGTGCTCAGGGTCAGTTCTCTGATACGTTTTTCGGTAGAGCTCGTATGAGTTGAGCTTGCAGACCAATAATCTGCAATAAATCTCAATGTGTAACGGGTATTGAGTGCCACTTCACACATTCTTTCAGAACCGATATAGAGAGCTAAACCATCGCTATCTGCTTCATCAAGTTTAATAGTAAACGAACCGTTGTTAAACTTAACAACAGTACCCGTATCGCCCTCTGCCAACTTAAAATCAAATTCCGTCTCGGTTGTCAAAGCATTTGCCTGACCGCCGGAAGCACTGGTATAAAGCGGTAAATCAGAGGGGATATATTTGGGGTAATAGGCTGAATGAGCAGAACGACCTGCCGCAACGTTTAAATATAACGCTTTTTCGCCGTCTTTGGTTGTAACACCCTGACCGGAATATGTCGCACCGCCGCCCCAAGGTCTTTTGGAGCTGGTACCGTTACGGTCTTCATAGGTCTGATAGCGTTCGAATTCATCATAAATATAGTAGCCGTTACCACCGGTTGTAAAGGTGTAGCTAACATCGCTTGCAAGAGCTGCACCACCTGCGGTAAATCCTGTTTTTAAAGTCAGAACATAGGTTCCCATCGGTCTTAGGAAACCTTCGGTAAAGTTTAAGGTAAAGCTTTTGCCGTCAGCACCCTTTGTTTGAGGCACAACTCTTGCATCAGAAATGACAGTATCGCTACCACCCTGAACCTCCTGCAAAGTCAAAAAACCTGTGTAGCTGTCAGCTAAGGCACCATCAAAGTTAAAAGTGATGGTGCCGGCTACGGGTACGCCTGTCATTCCATCTGTAAACGGCGTTCCGTCAGCCAGCGTTGCGGTAAATACAGGACCTGCCGCACTGACAGGAATCGCTGTCATAAGACTCAGAAGCATGAAAAGAGTCAAAACAACGCTTAGGATTTTCTTTCCAGTATTGGGTTTCATTTGGACTTTCATATAACTCCTCCTCCAGTGATTATTACACATCAAGTTAGTAATTTATATATAGAAAACAAATTTTCCTTTTGCCGCAAAATTGTTTTACCAGAACAAGGGTTCAAAACCTTTTAGTTTATACATTGCTTCAACGAAGTAGTATTCACCGTAAACGCAGGTATAATGAACCTCTTCGCCGTAAGAGCCGGTGCAGTTTTGCAGAATTGCCTCGTCTTTATCTGTAAAGTCGCAATGCTTCTCCACCAAGGCCTTCATAATGTTCACTGCTGCCTGCATGTACATTTTCTTTTCAAATTCAGGAACCGCCTTTGCAATTTCAATTAAACCACAAGCTGCAATGGCTGCTGCTGATGTGTCATAATAAATCGGTTCTTCCGGAGCACGAAAATCAGAACGGGGAACAAAGTTATCAGGAATAATTGCGGAGATAAAATAATGTGCCACTTTCTTCGCCGTATCTAAATACCGCTGCTCACCTGTGTGCAGGTAGGAGAGAACAAAACCGTAAATCGCCCAAGCCTGACCGCGGGACCAGGAAGACGTCTTGGGTTCGTAGCCTTGGGTAATTCTGGCGGGGCCGTTACACTCGCCTGTGTTAATATCATAGTCCATAATATGGTATACCGAACCATCAGGACGGATATGATGCTCCATAGTCTTGTCTGCATGATGCATAGCAATTTGACGGAATGCAATGTTGTTGGTTTCCTTCTCTGCCCAGTACAAAAGAGGAATATTCATCATACTGTCAATAATAACCCAGCCTTCAAAGCCTTCCTCGTTCCAGGCTTTAATGAACTCACCGTTTACATTGTATCTTGCCGCCAGGGCCGCTGCTGCGTGTAGGTTGCGGTTCTTAGATTTTTCATTACCGGTCAGTCGGTAATTTGCACCGGCTGAAATATGCCACATAAAGCCAACATCATGATGCAGAACATTATAGCAAGCCAAAGCCTTATCTAATATCTCTTCGCCGTTTTCTGCCGTCTTTCGGAAGGTATCCTCCCCTGTTCCGGCATACATCAGCCACATAATACCGGGCCAGAAGCCGTTAGTCCAAGAAGATGCCAAACCTCCTGACTTATCATCGTATACACCGTCAACCGTGCTGTGAGGTAATTTGTTACGGGTAGATACGCTGACCTTGCGGAGCTTTTCAACCATCTTGTCCCAGGTTTCATCAATCCATGCTTTGTTTGCGTTCAGTATACTTTCCATATTGCCCTCCTGATTGTTGTTTGTTATTAGAAATCAACTGCAAAAAACGTCACTTTTTATCATAATATTTGAGATTTTTTGCCAATTATTTACTGTTTGAGCCGACTCGCCCCAACTATACATTTACATTATACCACCCGCATAGGAAACTGTAAATAATTGCTGAGAATCGCCTTTGACCATCATAAAATATGTGGTAAGATTTAACAATAATTTTTGTAAAATATCAAATTACCCAATATTCTATGATAATCTAATTTTTTAACTATCGACTCAAAATTTTCTTGACAGAAAAACTTTTTTTAATATATAATGAAAATGTGTACAGAAGAAAACGGAGGTTACAGTATGGAAATATTGCAATTACGTTATTTCTATGATAGTGCCAAGTATGAAAGCTTTGCAAAAGCAGCACAGAAACATATGGTTCCTACCACCTCTGTTTCTGCTGCAGTCAAGCGTTTGGAAAAGGAATTAAACTGCCTGTTGTTTGACAGATTTCCGAACCGTATTACACTAAATGATAACGGAAAAAGATTGCTGCACTCTTTAAGCATTGTCTTTGGTGAACTTGACGGTGTTACCAGTCTGTTGTCTGAGCAATTTATCGATACTCGTGATGTAAATATTTTGGTACGTGCCGCACGGCAGGAATTCACAAGAGTGGTCATTGAATATAAAAAAATATATCCCCATTCAAATATAAAGCTTTCTTTTAGCAGTCACGATGAGGATTATCACAACTACGACATCATATTTGATGAAAACTCAGATCAGTATTCGGAATATATCCGTAACGAGCAAATTCATACAGAGTTATATCTAATCGTTTCTAAAAATCACCCCCTCAACGGAAAACAGCTGACTTTAAAACAGCTTTCTAATGAGTCTTTTATAACTACCAGCGAAGATAGTTCTCTTTACACCGGTTTGTTAAAAGCTTGTAAGCGTGTAGGATTCACGCCTAAGATTCCAATATTTTGCAACGATATGCAGTGCTACAAAGAGTGCGTTGAAGCCGGAATCGGCATTGGCGTTTGCAGAGCCGGCCGTAAAGCAAACATATCTACAAAAACCTTTGATGTTTTAGATGTACCGGATTTTGTTGTAAATCAAACACTCTGCATCTACTATAACCAACAGGCAAATTACGGCAACGTAAGTCATTTCCTAAACTATATTATCAAAAAGAATTTTCTCGCATACCGAGATATGTTAACATTATAAAAAAAGACCGCCATATGGCGGTCTTTTTTTGACTCTTTAGAAAGAACTTTTAATGCTGCTGTTATGCCCTGCCCAGGTGATGGCGTCATCTTCACTGACGTTTTCAGGCAAGTCAATGTAAAAAGTGTAATCCCGGTTTCCGGTTTCAGCATTCCGCACAACGGAAACATCCTGAACCGAAATGCCGTTATTTTTAAAGAACTCTGTCATATAGCTTTGATACCGTTCTTCCGATACATCTTCCACGGTTAAAATTTTAAGCTTAACGCTTTTTGCTTTGTGGAAGTTTAGGTGCAGTAAAAACTGTGCACAAAGAACAATAACCGTTGCCGTAATCCCCAGTACATACATACCGGCACCGATGGCCATGCCAATACCGGACGTTGTCCAGATACCGGCCGCCGTGGTAAGACCTTTAATGGTGTTACGGTAGATAAAAATCATACCGGCACCTAAAAAACCAATGCCGCTTGCAATGGTAGATGCTACACGGGAAGGATCCAGGCGAACATCAAAGCCTTCATTTGCCCCGCTCTGAATTACATCAAAAAAGGCATACTTTGAAATCACCATAATCAGTGCCGCACCGCAAGCTACAACAAAGTGGGTTCTGGTGCCTGCCTCTTTGGAACGGTTTTTACGTTCCATACCGACAAACATACCGCAAAGCCCGGCTATTAAAATTCTCAGAATAAACTCCAGGTTTTGCAGATTAAAGTTCTGTTCAAGTAAAATTTTAAAGTCCATATACCTCTCCTGCCTTTACAGAAAATACAATCAGCGTCTGCCCTTTTTGCAGACTCTTTTGTATTTTGAAACCTTTTTTATTTTCCGAAGAAGGTTTCATTATATTTTTTAACTTCGGCTTCCAGCATGCCAATCAACTGCTCCTGGCCCTCGTGTCCCAAAACGTGACGCAGGATTGCCTGACCGGCAGCATTACAAAGCTCATCATGCATGAAATAATAATTTTCAAGCAAGAACCAGGTGTATTTTACCAGTCGCAGCTCACCGTAAACATTTCTGTTCTTAGGATCAAGATTATCAACCGCAACAGAACCGTTTTCCAGAATGCTTTCCGGTACTTTTTCAACATCTTCAGCAAAAACAATGGTCCACATAGCGTCAAAATTCTCGTCGTGTGCAAATGCAGAGTGAGAGTCGCTGGAAGCAACAATGGGTACCTTATTTTCGCTGCTTGCGTACTGATAATAAAGCTGTGCCTGCATCTTGTTAATTTTAGGCGGGTTGCCGCCGTAAAATTCATATACGTCCATCAATTTCCGTTTCATAACTTCGTCGTTGACCGGCTGACGAACAACGTAGGAATCAAACACAGTCCAGTACGGGTGTGCATAAATAGAAATACCGCCTGTTTCGTGAATTGCCTCATGAATCCACTGAAACCACGCTACTTCTTTTCTTGTCAGAGGGTCTTCAATATCGGTCAGTGTTTTAGCAATGGCGTCCACCTCAGCGTCTGCCTTGGCAAAATCTGCCTGAGCACGGGCATTAACACTGGCTTTTCCGCCAAAATTAACCACGTGGAAAATACCGGAGGGAACCGGGTGCACTTCTTCACCGGGGAAAATCTTAATCGCCGTATCAATGTCTTTATATGCCTCAATAGCATCTAACGAGGGCTGCATCTTGTTATGGTCAGAAATGGTCATAAAGTCAAAACCGAACCGTCTGTACTGGGCAACAACCGTTTTCGTACCAATGGAACCGTCTGAATGCCAGGTATGTACGTGCAAATCGCCTTTAAAGGGTTTCTTTTTATATAAATCTTCTTTCAGAGAATAAATTTTAAAGCCAAAACCGTTCATATAGCTGTTGGTACGCCAAACCCAACCGTATTTTTTGTTTTCCTCAGGGATATGTTTATCACTGCCGGGTGCAATGTGAATCGTCCACTCTCCCTCGCCTTTAAAATAATATTCAATAGAGAGAACGCCATTTTCACTACGGCAGGTAATGGTCTCGGAATTATCTCTGCCACGCATCACAAATTCCTTATCCTCAAAATAGCCCCAGCCGTCATTTAAGGGAGTAATTTTAACCAGATAGTCAATATCATCATGGAACTGATAAGATTCGTCCAAACCGCAGATCTTAACAGTCTGCACAGCATCTGCCTTAACGACTCTCGGTGTAATGGAATACTTTTGCAAATGTTCGTTCATAGCTTTTTCCTCCGGCATATATAGTTTTTTATAAAAACGACAAGCGGCCGATATTCTCAGAACATCGGACGCTTATATTTTAACACTTTTTGACAAGATTTTGACAACGTTTTGTGGTTTATTACAGTATATCACAAAACGATGAAAAAGGCAAGTATATTTTAATCAATTTTTATTTTTGCCAGACCGCCCTCTGCTGTTTCCTTATAGGCAGTATGCATATCCTTACCCGTTTCTTTCATGGTGTTAACCACCCAATCAAAGGAGATTTTACGGGAGTTCCACAAGAAGCTCGCCAGATTAACAGCATTGATGGCTCGCATAGCTGCAACAGCATTTCGCTCAATACAAGGAATCTGCACCAACCCGCAAATGGGGTCACAGGTTAAGCCTAAGTGGTGCTCAATTGCCATTTCTGCAGCATATTCAATTTTCCCGATGCTAAGCTCAAACAGTTCAGCCAGTGCTGCCGCTGCCATAGCACAGGCACTACCCACCTCTGCCTGGCAACCGCACTGGGCACCGGAAATGGAGGCATTGGTTTTAATGATATTACCAATAACGCCTGCCGTTAAAAGGGCTTGAATAATTGTATCGTCACTCAGTTTATTTTTCTGTTGCTGATAGTATAAAACCGCAGGCACCACCCCGGCGGCACCGCAAGTCGGTGCCGTTACAATGGTTTCACCTGCCGCATTCTGTTCGCCAACTGCAAAGGCATAGGCACAAACCATTCGGTTTTCTCGGGTCTCTGCCGACTCATCAATATGTTGACTTTCCAGGAGGGCTTTCGCCTTTTTCTGAACCTCTAAACCGCCGGGCAGAATGCCTTCGTCTTCCAGGCCGTTACGGATAGAGGCTTTCATGGCGTTCCAGATGGTCTGCATATAGTCCCAAATGCCTTCATCTTCGTTTTCCAGGGCATATTCCCAAATGCGAATAGAGCGTTCCTTACAATAGCTGACAATATCATTAAAAAAATGAAGGTCATACACCTGCTTTGGCTTTTCGCTCTGAAATTGCTCACATTCAATACTGCCACCACCAACGCTTAACACCCGTGCACGGTCAATCTCCCGGTTATCACAATAGGCAATCAGGTCTAAAGTATTAGGGTGCGAAAGATTGCTTTCAATCACGTTGCAGGTAACATCACAGGCAACGGGTGCAAAGGTTTTCTGAATCACAATATCCGTTCCGTGACCCTTCCCCGTTTTAGCCAAGGAACCATACAGAATCGCACCAAAACGGTCTGCATTCGGATTTTTTTCTTTAAAAATTTTGCACGCCCGCTCAGGACCGATGGTATGGGAACTGGAAGGACCACGGCCGATTTTATAAAGCTCCCGCAGGGACTCCATGCCACGGGGAGATGCCTCTTCTCCTGCCTTTTCCTCTGTTAAAAAATATTCAATGGGAACATTAAATATTCTGGACAGATAAATCAGGTGCTGACCTGAGGGCTTGGATAAGCCGTTTTCCCACTTGGAAATCGCTCGGTCCGTAATACCTAGGCTCTTTGCAAGAGCTTTTTGGGACATATTGTTTTTGGTTCTGAGTTCATAAATCTTTTCGGGACAAAATTCGTTCATCGTATTACCTCTTCCGATTTTGATATACATAGTATATACCAATTTTTTTCAACTATAAAGGCAACAATCAGAATTTTATACCTTCCGGCATCAACCTAAGGTTGATATGTTTTACACATACTGCTCAACAAATTCAATAATCGGCGTGGGGTCTTCAAGACAATGGGGGTGGTGACCTCCGCAAGACTTTGACACAGCCTTAATGGTACCGCCGTGCTTTCTGTAAAACTTTTCTAAAATCATACCATTTTCAGCAAACAAAACAACGTCATCAGCATTGCCGTAAAGCAGAAAAACGGGAATGTTATTGTCAATTAAAACGTCCATGTGGTCAATGGGGCTTTCACGGAAAGCCGTAATGGAAGAACGGTCAACATCGTAGGTTGCTACAATTTCTCTCCAGAACTGGTCTACCGCCTCATGCTTACATTCGCCCAACCCTGCCATGCTTAAAATATTTAATACAGGTGCATCTAAGTAAAGCACAGCACAAAGCTCAGGATACATTTCCGCCAGCTTAGTAGCCTGCAAACCGCCGCAGCTCATACCCTCAAAAATACATTTTTCATTGGTGCCCAGCTCTTTTGCACAGTGACGAACAAACTCAGCCATAATCTCAATTTCATCGTCAGATGCCCACCGGTTCTGATGTTCGATAAAAATTAAATGATAGCCCCGTTCCAGCATTGCAACGTCAAAAAACGGAAATGCCGCCAAATACTCTGTTTTTAAAACCATTTTACCGTTAGGCTCGCCCTTGGGATAAAAAATGTATGCATGGCGTTCGCCAAAGGTAAATTCTTTTCTTTTAAAAGGTTCAAAAGGTGTCATCATTGTCATCTATCTCCTTTATCACATTATAAGCATTTGTGTAAAACGTTAATCAGTCTGGGCTGATAATACTCCTCAAAAGGATTCAGCATATGGTGTGCATAAAAAGCTGAAAGACCAAGGTCAGCATCAACAATCATATTAGCACCTGCCGCACCGCCCCAGCCAAATTCCCGGTAAGAGCCGATAGAACCGCTTTCAGACCGCTCCATCATGGTTCTAACCCCTAGGCCATAGCCATAGCCACGGAACTTTCCGACGGAAAAGCCCTGTCTTTGAACCTCCGTTAGCTGATTGGTTCTGAGCAGCTCTACTGTGCCCGGTGCTAAAATCCGTTCGCCGTTTGCTCCCAATCCGCCGCCGGCTAAAGCACAGGCAAGTTTTGCATATTCAGGAACAGCTACCGTAATACCGGCTCCGCCGCTGTCATAGTTTTCTCCATAAACGAGAATGTTGGCTTTCCCCGCATTAACAAGGTGGCCGTCTCCTCTTTCCTCTGCCACCATCTGCAGCCGTACCACATCGGTTTCGCCACCGTTTTCAAAACGGTATTGCTCTGCCATTTTTTCTACAACCGTTTCGTTATGATAGGTTGCTCCGGCAATCCCTAAGGGTGCAAACAGGTGGTCACTAACATATTGGCTGAAAGGCTTTCCCGAAATCACCTCAACCACAGCGGCTAATACATCGTGACTTAAGCTGTACTGCCACATCTCTCCCGGTTCAAAGCTGAGCGGGTCTTCTGCCAAGCAGCGAACCACCGTCATGGTGTCCATTTTTCCGTCTGTTAAAGCTTTTGCCTTTGCAAAGGCAGGAGTTTGGGAATTATAAGAAAGCCCCGATGTCATGGTAAACAAATGCCGCAGGGTAATCGGTCTTTTGGCTTCACTAAGCTTCCCATCAGCATCGCAAACCGACATTTTCCGGAATTCGGGAATAAAGTCATACAAAGGGTCATCTAAAAGGAAAAATCCTTGTTCATAAAGCTGCAGTGCCGCTACGACCGTTGCAACTTTGGAGCAAGAATAAATATTTAACAATTCATCGCCACACATGGGGATTTTCTTTTCAAGATTGGCATATCCCGAGCTGTAACGGAAAACCTCTTTGCCGCCATAGAAAACGGAAATGGAGTTCCCGGGCATACGCCAGGTTGTCAACCTGTCCATAAATGCCTTAAGGGGCGTAAAATCCATGTAAAATCACCTCATTTTACTATACTTGCATTGTACTCCATTTCTTCTGTTTTGTCAATAAAAAGCTATTCATCATTATGATTTTCCACCCTTGTTTAAAGCAAAACCCCACCTACCTGTGTTTTCAGATAGGCGGGGTGAGATTTATACCAAATTGTCTGTTTTAAAACTGAATTTCGTATTGGTTTGTAACGTCAAGGCCGTTTTGTGTCACCATAACGCTTTGTAAGTCGCCGTCCTTAACTGTTGCCTCAACAACTATGCCGCCTTTTGCCGCCAGTTTAAAGGATGCATCCAGGCTTTTCGGGCAACCGGGCATAATGGTAATAACCTTTCCCTCTGCCTTAACGAGCATTTCATTCACTGCGGAAACAAAGGTTCCGGCTGCCGTTGTAAACCACGGACGAATACAAACAGAAGCTTCGTTGATTTCAAACATTTCATCAAACACGCCAACAGACGGATATGCCTGCCGCAGGGCATCAAGTGCTTTTTCTTTCATGCCGGCTCTTGCATAGCCCAAGGCTTTCCAACCGGCATACCACGGAGAAATATTATTCCCCACCGGATACATATTCCCGTACAAACGGCCGTTTTTTTCAAAGTCGTCCCAGGCAAGGAGC
>JAFQWH010000115.1 GCA_017407515.1 Clostridia bacterium
ATAATCCATACTCCTCACTGTAATTCGTCGCATAAACGTCGCCGCAGGAAATTATTTCATCCGTAAACGCATCACGGTAGTATTCGTCGGGTGCGTACATATGCGAATAATGCCTGATAAGCTTACCGTCAACTTCAACCGAATCTGTATCCGGGTCAACCTTGGTGCCAAGCTCGGTCACACGCACGCCATTAACCTTAACCTTGCCTGCAGATATAAGCTCCTCCGCTTTTCTGCGTGAGCATACTCCCGCACCGGCTATAAATTTCTGTAGTCTTACAAGTTCTTCCATTGTTTATCATTCCATTCCAAATAATGCCAGAAACAGCTGCCAGATTACTTTAAAAAAGTTTCTTTCTCTGACCGGAACATCACCGTTTGCCAGCAGGCTTACCTCCTGCACCGACCCGTCCTCAAAACAGATTCTGGCACTGCCAACCTTCTGTCCCTCGGTTACCGGAGCAGTAAGATGTTCCGATTCCATTTCTATTTCATATTTCCCCGTTCCGTTTTTACCGACAAGCATTATAATGTCTTTATCGATAACAACACCAACCTCGTTATAGTTGCCATTTTTCACTCTGTAAGTGCCAACACTGTCGCCTTTTTTAAGAACTGTTTTTCGTTCAAAATTAGCAAATGCATGGTCAAACATCATTTTGTGTTCATTCCAGTCATCGCTACAATCAAGAGTAACAGTAATTACTCTTACACCGTTTTTAGACGCAGAACCGACAAGTGTTCTGCCTGTTTCAGGAGTGTATCCGGGTTTTATACCGTCTGCCTCAGCAAACATTGAAATCAGCTTGTTTGCATTGTTAATTACCCTGCCATCTCTTTCTCCAACCGGTTTTTCTTTATATTGCGACGTATTAACTATCTGTTCAAAAACAGGATTCTGCATTGCATAAGCCGCAAGCTTTGCAAGCTCATGTGCTGTTGTATAATGTTCCTCGGCATAAAGACCGTGAGGATTAGCAAAATGAGTATTTTTAAGACCGAGTTCTGCCGCTTTTTCGTTCATCAATGCAACAAACGCCTGTTCGCTGCCTGAAATGTGTTTTGCGATGGCAAGTGCAGCATCGTTACCCGATTTTAAAAGCAACCCGTATAAAAGAGTTTCAAGCGTGATTTTTTCATCGGGATTCAAATAAATACTGGACCCTTCTACCCAATCTCCGTTTGGCGAAACAGTATATACATCGTTTAAATTGCCGTATTCAAGTGCCAGAATACCTGTCATAATTTTGGTGGTGCTTGCCATACCAAGCCGTTCGTTGGGATTTTTGCTGTAAAGAACTGTTCCCGAAGCGGCATCTATCATAATCGCCGATTTGGCGGTAGGTGTTATATCATATGCTGCCTGTGCCGAAAAGGCAACAAACAGATTAATCATCAGCAGCAAAAATGCCGTGAGCTTTTTTATCATTTTATTTTACTCCTCATATAAAATCTATAACAAGTATATGAGGAATCCTTTCTCTTTTATTACTCGGCTTTCTCCTGCTTTTTCTTTTTAATATAACCGTTTACCTTTTCAAAGGCTTCAGGAAGCATTTCCACAAGCTTTTCTATCGGATGTTCACCTGAGGGTGAAACTGGAATCAGTCTGACTTTTTCACCTGCAACGACCAAAAATGCAACAGGCTTAACTTTAACTCCGCCGCCGCTGCCGCCGCCGAAAGGATACTGACCGCTGGGACTCAGCTTACTTGTGGCAACATCTGTTCCACCTGCGCCAAATCCACAGGAAACCTGTGTGACCGGAATAATCATAGTGCCGTCCGGAGTTGTTATAGCCTCTCCCACAACTGTACTTACATCAACCATTCCTTTAATTGAGCCAAGGGCGTTTTTTACCAGTTCATTTAAATTTTCAGCCATTTTCATTTTCCTCCCTTTTAAG
>JAFQWH010000116.1 GCA_017407515.1 Clostridia bacterium
AACATCGTAGTGACTGTCACCGTCTTTGTCATGGCGGAAGGCTTTCTTCTGGGTGCACTGCTCAGCCAACTCTAAGGAAACGGTGAGCGTGCCGTTTTCGGAAAGGGGAGCCGTCTGTACGCACAGTTCTAAAGAGTTCAGAGCCTTGCGGACGTCACCACCGGAGGATTCGGAAACATGGTATAACGCATCTTCCTCTATGGAGATTGTCGTGTCCATTTCCTCTTCTAACAGGTGGACAGCACGCCGGATAGCATCGGCTATGTCAGAGCCATCGACCGGTTTAAATTCAAAAACAGTACTTCGGGATAGGATTGCGTTGTAAATATAGAAATAGGGATTCTCCGTGGTGCTGGCGATTAAGGTAATAGAGCCGTTTTCGATAAACTCCAGCAGGGATTGCTGCTGTTTTTTATTAAAATTCTGAATCTCATCTAAATATAAAAGAACGCCGCCCTGACCGCTAATGCCTCCCAACTCGGAGGTGATTGCCTTAATATCAGAAACAGAGGCAGTCGTAGCGTTTAATTTATACAGGGTTTTTCCCGAAAGGCGAGCGGCAATGTTTGCCACCGTGGTTTTACCGGTTCCTGAGGGACCGTAAAAAATCATGTTGGGAATGGTTCCTGAAGTAATAATACGGTGCAAAATTTTACCCTCAGACAAAAGATGACGTTGACCAACGCAGTCATCTAAGGTTTGGGGTCTGATTCTGTCTGCAAGTGGGCTTGCCATTTTGTCACCGCCTTTCATAAACTTAAAATTTCTGTAAAAAAAGCTGTAAAAACCGTCCGGATTTTACAGCTTTTAAACCCTCACGGGGTATTTAAAATCTTTTTTAGTTTTTCTTCAGAGCAATAACCACTCTGCGGTAAGGCTCTTCGCCGATACTGTAAGTTTCAACCTGGCTATTACTCTGGAGGGTAGAGTGAATAATTCTGCGTTCGCCGGCACTCATGGGCTCCAGTGTAACCTTCTTTTTGTGGTTTACAACGGAAGCAGAGAGGTTTTCAGCTAAGCGAACCAGAGTCTGACGGCGTTTTTCACGGTAGTTTTCGGTATCTAAAACAACCTTAACATAGTCACCGTCGCCACGGTTTACGGTTAAGCTGGTTAAGTGCTCTAAAGCGTCTAAGGTGTCGCCGTGTTTACCGATGACAATACCCATGTTATCGCCGGACAGATTAACTTTCATCAGCTTACCCTCAAAGGTAACATCAATCTGAACACGCATTCCCATACCCAGGAAAACATCTTCCAAAAAGTTTCTGGCACGGTTTTCAGGGGAAACGTTAGCGGTAACCTGTACCACAGCGTCTTTTGCACCTAAACCAAAGAGGCCTTTAGAACCTTCTTCTAAAATTTCAACAGTTGCTTCGTCTTCGGATAATTTCAATTCTGCTAAGGCAAGAGCGATGGCTTCCTGCACGGTTTTTGCAGATTTCTTTACGGTTTTACTCATTTTTTTCTCCTTTCAGCCTTTTCAGCCTCGCGTTCTCTGAAGTGCTTGTGAGCCTGAACTTCCGGCTGTGCCTGGGGAAATACGTATTTTATAGCGTATTGCTGCACAATCTGGAAGATATTTGAGACAGTCCAGTACAAGCCTAAACCGGCAGGTAAGGTAATAGAGAAGAAAAATGTCATAACCGGGAAGATATAATTCATCATCTGCATAGAACCTGCGGCACCTTCTGCCTGGTTACTGGAGGGCTGTTTATTCATTTTGTTAGTTAAGTAAGATACAAGGAAAGTTGATACTGCGGCTAAAACCGGAATAATCAACAACCAGTTAAAAGTAGAAATACTGGGGATTGCAGAAAAATTCAGTCCAAAAGACGTAAAGTTAATGTTCAGGAAATGGGCATTGGGGAATGCTGCCTGAAGCTCAGTTGCATATTTGTTCATTTCTGAAGCAATACCGATTTGGTCGCTTGCTGCAACAGTTGAGCCCAAGGAGGTCAGCACACCGTGTACCTCACTGATGGTGGGCAGACCGTGCTTGCCTAACTGGATAACGTAGTCTAAAGGACAGCGGATAATATTATACAAAGCAATCAGGAGCGGGAACTGGATTAAAAGAGGCAGACAGCCGCCCATGGGGTTTACGCCTGCATTCTGGTACAGCTTCATGGTTTCCTGATTCAGCTTATCTTTGTCGTACTGATATTTTTTCTGGAGCTCCTGCATTTTCGGCTGAAGAGCCTGCATTTTAGCCATAGATTTCTGCTGTTTAATAGTTAAGGGAAGTAACACGGCTTTGGTTACGATGGTAAAGATAATAATCGTCCAGCCGTAATTCTGAAACAGCATATAGATATATTTAAACAAATATCCAAAGGGAATATTGATAATATCCAAAATACCCAATATTTTGCCTCCTTTTTATAACAAAAACATCATTCGACAGGGTCGTATCCACCCGGGTGAAAGGGGTGGCATTTACAGATACGGCGAATTGCCATACATGTTCCTCGCCATGCTCCTTTTTTAGAAATTGCCTCAATGGCATAGCTGGAGCAGGTGGGGTAAAACCTACAGGTCGGTTTTTTTAGCGGAGAAATATATTTCTGGTAGGCACGAATCAAAAAAATCAAACATTTTTTCATAACCTTACTCCGCGGCTGGATTGCCGGATTTTTCAGAAAGAGCAGATACAACAAAAAGGCGTGCATACTTAAAAAGATGACGCATTGCCCCCATGGTTTCCTCTAAAGAATCTGCCAGCAGACAGCCATCCTTTGCAGCGAAAACCAAATCGTATCCTGTTTTAATTTCTGACTCCAGCAAACGGTAGCTTTCTTTAACGAGCCTTCTGACGCGGTTACGCCTTACAGCACCGGCAAGCTTTTTCCCGGCTTTAATTCCAAGCCGGTTGCAGGACAGGCCGTTTGGCAAACAATAAAGTGTAAAATTCTTGTGGTATGACCGTTTTCCTTTTTTATAAACCTGCAAAAATAACTCGTTATCGTTTAAACTAATTGTTTGTTTCATACATAATGCACCGTTGTCCCGGGCAATTATGAAATAAAGTCGCTAAAAGCGAAAGCTCTCAGCGACTGGTTTTCATAACTATGCAGACAGTACCTTTCTGCCTTTAAGTCTTCTTCTAGCTAATACCTTTCTGCCGGAACGTGAACTCATTCTGTTTCTAAAACCATGGTCTTTTTTCCGTTTTCTGTTATTGGGCTGATATGTTCTGAGCAAGTGCTCCACCTCCTAATCGCATACCACTTTTCATATACCTTAATATTATATCTTGCAAAAGAGAAGTTGTCAATACTTTTATGAATAAAAAAGTTGTATTTTTTCTAAATGTGTGTTAAAATGAATTTAGATTTGTGATTATTTTTAAATTTTCAGGAGGCAGCTATATGCAAATTGATTTACTGTGCCCGGTGGAAAGCCAGGGCGTCGTTGTAAAAACAAATTCAAAAACCGGTGAGGTTTATGCTTTATTTAAATTATTTAATGTAAGCCAAAAGGTGGTTACGGAGGTTTCCTTTGCAGTTTGTGCCTTTGATGCTTACGGCGGAAAATTGGGTGAATTTGACGTTGTTTTTTCAGACTTAGAAGCGCAGCCCAAGAGCTTTTTTGCAGAAAAAAAGGCAGTATCCTTAAAAGACTACCAGGAAGCAAAGCACATTACCGTCGAATTTTCTGAAGTTAAGTTTTCTGAGGGTGAGCCTTACATAAAGCCGGAAACCTTGACGGAAATTTCCATTACCGAGCCGGAATATGAAGAACGGGTTCGTTTGATTTCCGTTGCCGGCAGTGATGCACAGTGCTATGCAAAAGACAGCAGTACCCATTGGCTTTGCGTTTGTGGCAGACCGAATCTTACAAGCGAAAAAGAATGTGTTCGCTGCGGTCGCGAAAAGGCAGAGGTTTTAGCTAAGTTTTCGTCCCGCGCAGCTATTACAAAGCTGGTTTCCAAAAACGAAGCCAACAAGAAAAAAGAAAAGGAAGCGTTGGCGGTTCAGGCAGCCCAGCAGGCACAAGATAAAAAAAAGAAATGGATTAAAATTGGTATTATCAGTGCAATTTCTTTAGTGTGTCTTGTGATTTTATGGTTTTTAATTCAGTTTGCGATTGATTGGGTATATATTTTAAAGGGTAATCAGGCAGCCAAGAACGGGGACTACTTAAAGGCTTATGAGTATTATCAAAAGGCTGACAGCGACAAAGTGAATGAAGTTTCTGAGCAGGTTTTAGGAAATACGTCTTCAAACATTTATCAGGGTGGCTTAATTGCTACGGATAATGAGAATATTTATTATATCAATGAAGCCTATAACATTTTTAAGGAATCCAAAGCAACCGGTGAAAAGAGCCGTTTAGGCAATGCCATGGGTTACAGTTTAAATGTTATGGACGGTTGGGTGTATTTTCTGGATTATACACAGCAATGTATTAGCCGTATTAAGACAGACGGTACTGAAATGCAGCACGTTTATGAAAGCATAGACCAACAGCTGGATTATTTAACAGTTGTGGGTAACAGAATGTACTTTATTGCAATGGGGTTGCGTGAAGATTTGACACCGGAAGAGCAGATGGAAATCGCAATGGGCGGTTCAACTGCTGATGCTTATTATAGACGGCTGTACAGCATGGAAATTGGTCAGACAGAGGCAAACGCTGTAGCTGATACGTATATGATTCAATTCCAGATTTATAAAGGCAGAGTTTACTATTTAGACCGGGACGAAACAGCAGTTTACAGCATGAAAATTGACGGGAGTGATGTAAAGAAGTTGGTTTCCGGCCCTATTTACAGCTTTGCAGTTTCTGACGACATTATATACTATTTAGACGGAACGGCGGACGCTACCACCCAGATCCCCAAATTCTCTCTGGAAATGGCAAATCTTGATGGCACTTATAAGGGTAACGTTGTTTCAGACAAAATGGTTGCCTCTTATGCAATTTCTAACGGTGATATTTACTATGTTGCCTATAACGACGCCGATGCAACAAGCAATCAGTTATTTAAGAAAACGGCAAACGGGGAAGAACTTATTGACGAAAACTGTATTCGTTTTAACGTTCGGGAAGACTATGTTTTCTATTATACCAGCGACAGAAAAGTTATGAAAACAAAGTTTGATAAAAGCGGTTTTGAGTCGGTTTCTGCGGCGGACAATACAGGTACAGGCGAAACAGCAGAATAAAATTGTATAAAACTCTAAAAGCGGGGGAAACTATCATTGACCTCACAAAATACATGAATGCTTCTTTTGAAGGATTCACCCCCCTTTTTTTTAAATGAAAACGGACAACCTTTTGGTTGCCCGTTTTCTCTTTTATTCTGTTATATCAGCCAAAGTAAAGGGGACGATTTTCTGCAGATCAGACGGTGCTACTTCTACCTGATAGCCGATTTTTCCGGCACTGAATAAAATCGTCTCGAAGGCAGTTGCTGTTTCGTGCAAAACCGTTGTAAAGGGCTTTTTCATACCGATAGGGGAGCAGCCGCCGTGAATGTAGCCGGTCAGGGGGAGGAGCTCTTTGGATTTTAACATATCAATGGATTTGTCTCCCACGGCTTTTGCGGCTTTTTTTAAATCAAGTTCCCGGTTGACGGGGATTACAAAAACGTAATTTGTGCCGGTTTTACCCACGGTTACTAAGGTTTTAAAAACCCGGTCGGGATTCTGGTTTAAAACGGCGGCGACCTCGGTGCCGCTGATGGCTTCCGTATCAGCATAGCAATAAGACTGATAGGGAATTTTTGCCTGGTCCAGTAGCCGCATTACGTTGGTTTTTTGTTCGTCCTTGTTTGTTTTTTTAGCCATTTTCATTTCCTCTTACGTTGATTATTTGTTTGTTTTATTATACCCCGGACCACTGCAAAAAGCAAGAGTAATCTTTTCGCTTTCAGGAGGTCGTTTAAGCCTGGCGAATGGCATATTTTTCCTTGACTTTGGGTATAGATTATTATATAATGACTAATGATATATAATGCATAAATTTTTATCCTGACAACGGGAAAAGAGGGGCAGATCATGAACAAGAAGCTGACGGTTTGGAAAGCCGGTTTAAAAGATAAAGAAATTTGTGTTGTGGGCATTGGCATCAGCCACTTGCCCTTAATTCATTATTTGGCACAAAACGGTGCGAAAGTTACGGCTTGTGACAAAAAGAGCTATGAGGACCTGGGGGACACTGCTAAGGCCTTAGAGTCGGCAGGTGTTCGTTTGTGCCTGGGTGAGGGGTATCTTTCCTCCCTATCCGGCGATGTGATTTTTAAAACCCCGGGTTTGCGACCGGATATTCCGGAACTTTTGCAGGCTGAAAAAGAGGGCAAACGCGTCACTACCGAGATGGAAGTGTTTATGGAGCTTTGCCCGGCACCGATTACCGCTGTAACCGGTAGCGACGGTAAAACGACCACAACAACGCTGATTTATACGCTGCTCTCCATGGCGGGATATAAAACCCATGTAGGGGGCAACATCGGCACGCCGCTGCTTCCTGTTATCGACTCAATTTGTGCTGACGACAGAGTTGTTTTGGAGCTTTCCAGCTTCCAGCTTATGACTATGCAGCACAGCCCGAACATCGCTGTTGTTACCAACATAACCCCCAATCATTTGGATTATCATAAGGATTATCAGGAATATATTGATGCAAAATTAAATATTTTTTCTCATCAGGGTGAAAATGACTTAGTGATTTTAAATTCCGATAATCCGGTCACGGCAGACTGCACAAAAAAAGCAAAGGGCAGAGTTCTGACCTTTTCCAGAAAGCAAGAAGCCGACATTTGTCTTGACGGCAACATGATTAGGGTCTTTGATGAGCCGGTTTTGGATATTCGCGATATTAAAATTCCCGGTATGCATAACGTTGAAAACTATATGGCGGCTATTGCGGCTGTATATGGCGATGTAGATAAAGAAACCATTAACCGCTGTGCCAAAGAATTTGGCGGTGTGGCTCACCGGATTGAGTTTGTGCGTGAACTTGAGGGCGTTCGGTATTATAACAGCTCAATTGACTCCTCGCCTAATCGCACGATTAACACCTTAAAGGTATTTTCTCAGCCGGTGGTTTTAATTACCGGCGGTAAAGATAAAGGCATTCCCTATGACGATTTAGGCCCGGCAATCCGTGAGCATGTAAAAGCCCTGATTTTAATCGGTGCCACGGCAAAGGTTATCGGTGAGGTGGCAAAACAGGCGGCACCGGAAGTTCCTGCATTTTATGAAGAAACTTATGAGTCAGCTGTAAAAAGAGCCAAAAGTTTGGCAGAAAGCGGTGACATTGTGCTGCTTTCTAACGCCAGCACAAGCTTTGATTTATTTAAAAACTTTGAAGAGCGAGGCAATTTGTTTAAGGAGTTGGTAGGTCGCTTATGAAAAAGAAGTTGATAGATTTAGCGGCACAAGGCGGCATTTCCGGGCATGAATTTTCCATTCATGAATCTGTGAAAAAACTGCTTGAACCTTATTGTGATACTGTGGAAGCAGACGTAATGGGTAACGTTGTGGGCGTGATTTCTGCAGAGGACCCCGATGCACCTAAGGTTATGCTGGAGGCACATATTGACGGGATTGGTCTGATGGTGTCCGGTATTGATGATGACGGGTTTTTATCTTTTATACCCGTAGGCGGTGTTGACAGTGCAATTTTGCCCGGGGCTGAGGTGACGGTCTGCGGTACGGAGCCTTTGTTTGGCGTGATTGGTGCTAAACCCCCGCATCTGCAAACTGGCGGTCAGAGCGAGGCAATCAAAATCAGCGACATGGTGATTGATATTGGTCTTTCCGCAGAAGAAGCACGAAAAAAGGTTACCGTGGGTGATGCGGTTTGCTTTGCAGAAAGCATAGAGAAACTGTCGGCTGGCGTTCTGTCAGGCAAGAGCTTTGATGACCGAGCCGGACTGATTTCGCTTTTAATTTGCTTGGACAAGCTTAAGGGTAAAAAACTGCCCTTTACGCTATATGTTTTGGCGGCGGTGCAAGAGGAAGTCGGTTTAAGAGGTGCGAAAACCGGAGCAGAACGCTTAGCACCGGACTGTGCTTTTTGTGTTGATGTTTGCCATGGTGACACGCCGGACGGCGGTCAGGAAAGTATTTTTAAGCTGGGTTCCGGTGCTGTTATCAGCTTTGGCCCCAACATTCATCCTTACCTTTCTTCTCTTGCAAAAACTGTGGCGAAAGAGGAGAACATTGCAGTCAGCTATGATGCTGACGGTGGCGACACCGGCACCGATGCCTGGGCAGTTCAGATAGCGGCGGAGGGTATTCCCGTGCTACTGTTATCCATTCCCCTCCGGTATATGCATACCACGGTAGAAACATTACACTTTGATGATGTTAAAGCAGTAGGCAACTTACTTGCCGCTATGCTTTTAAAATTGGATTTGGAGGTGCTTTCATGTACCTTTCAGAATTAACGAAACTGCCGGGCGTTTCCGGCAATGAAAATTGTGTTCGTTCATTTATTAAAGAAAAGGTTGAGCCTTTTTGTGATCGGATAGAGATTGACTCCATAGGTAACCTGCTGGCGTTCAAAAAAGGTTACATGGACACGGGAAAGACCTTAATGCTTTGTGCCCATATGGACGAGGTGGGGCTGATTGTCAGCCGCATTACAGAAGAAGGCTTTTTAAAGTTTAAAACAGTCGGGGGGATTGACCCCAGAGTGCTGGTTTCAAAACGGGTGCTGGTGGGGAACAAGCAACTTCCCGGTGTGATTGGGCGAAAAGCAATTCATTTGCTTTCGGCTGACGAACGCAAGCAGGCACCTAAGGTGAAAGAATTATACGTGGATATTGGTGCTAAAAATAAAAAAGATGCCGAGAAACGCGTGGCAGTAGGGGATTACATTGCCTTTGCCAGCCGCACGGTGACCTTTGGCGATAACCTGATGAAAGCAAAAGCGTTAGACGACCGCGTTGGCTGTTCTGTTATGCTGGAACTCTTAAAGGAGCCTTGTCCCTGGGATTTGTGCTTTGCCTTTACGGTGCAGGAAGAGGTTGGCCTGCGAGGTGCTAAGGTCTGTGCTAAACGGGTAAAACCGGATCTTGCTTTGGTGCTGGAGGGAACGACCTGTTCCGATACGCCGGGTACGGACGTTTCCGGGGTATCCACTCGGCTTGGTGGGGGTGCGGCTCTGTCTTTGATTGACGGAGCTACTGTTTATAACCGTGAGCTGGTTTTAAAGCTCCACAAGTTGGCAACCGATGCCGGCGTTACAGTTCAGTTTAAGCAAACGGCAACGGGCGGAAATGATGCCGGGGCGATTCATTTGGCATCAGGTGGTGTTCCTACCGTGTCAGTTTCCATTCCGGCACGATATATTCATTCACCGTCCAGCGTAATTTCACTGTCAGACTATGAGGCGGTCAGAGAAACCGCACGCCTTTTGATGCAGGAGGTAGACAATGTTTGAATTATTAGAAAAGCTTTGTATGACGCCGGGGCCTTCCGGCTGTGAAAAACAAATCAGAGAGCTGATTGAAAAAGAAATCAGCCCCTTTGTTGACTCGGTGGAAACCGATGTTATGGGCAATTTGATTGCACATAAGAAAGGCAACGGCAAGAAACTGATGTTTGCGGCACATATGGACGAAATCGGCTTAATTGCTACCTGCCACGGCGAAAAAGGGCAGGTTTATGTTGCCGGCTTAGGCGGTGTTGACCCGTATGCCTCGCTGTACCAAAGAGTTCAGTTTTTAAACGGTGCCCAAGGTGTTGTGGCACCAGACGGCAAAGCCGACCTTTTAAAAGACCTAAAGCTGGGGCAGCTTTATGTTGATGTGGGTGCAAAATGCGAAGAAGAGGCAAAAGAATTGGTGGCCGTTGGCGAAGCCGGCGTGTTTGTAGGCGATTTTTACGAGCAAAACGGCTGCGTTATCTCAAAGGCTATGGACAATCGGGTAGGCTGTTTTGTTTTGATGGAAGCCATTCGGAGAATGAAGAAACATCAGAATGATTTATATTTTGTTTTCACCACCAGTGAAGAGGTGGGGCTCAGAGGTGCGAAAACCTCGGTCCATACAGTTGAACCGGACTATGCCGTGGTGTTAGACGTGACCCGTGCAGGGGATATTCCCTCTGCTGAAAAGGTTGCCTTGGAAATGAAAAAGGGCGTTGTCATTAAGGTGATGGACCGCGGGTTTATTGCACACCCTATCGTAAATGACAGAATGGTTACTCTTTGCAAGGAACGTAACATTCTGTACCAGATGGCAGCGTTAGCTAACGGTGCTACTGATGCCGGTGCCATTCACCTGTCTGGTGGCGGTGTGCCTACGGGGTGCATTGCATTTCCTCTGCGGTACATGCATACCACGGGAGAAACGGTGGCAAAAAGTGATATAGAAAATGCAATTGATTTAACAACGGTGTTGATTGAAGAAGGTATTATATAAAAAAGTGCTGTGACGAAAGTCACAGCACTTTTTTTATTTTACACCCGACTTACAAATAAAACGCCATACACCCCGGGTCCTACATGGGCACCAATGCTGGCACCGACCTGCAGTCTGCCGGAGAGGGGATACCCTTTTTCGGTCAGGGCTTTTTCAAACAGGATACAGTTTTCCTCACCGTAGGTATATAGAGAATAGATGGGAAAAGCTTCATCGGGGGACAGGGCGGCAAGCTGTTTTAAAACTTGCTGTCTGGCGGCGGCTTTTCCCAAAGCCTTGCCGGTTACGCTGACGGTTCCCTCTCTTGTTACCGTGATAATCGGTTTAATTTTTGTCAGTTCACCTACGGTTGCGGCGGTTTTACTGAGTCTGCCACCACGATGCAGAAATTCTAAGGTGTCCACGGCTGCAAGAATTTTCACTCTGCCTTTTAAGTTTTCACAGATTCTGACAATTTCTTCTGCAGTTTTTCCCTGCTTTGTAAGCGTTGCGGCGTAGCCTGCTAGCAGGTTAATACCGTGGGTTGCGGTTTTGGTATCAATAATATAAATTTTCTCGTAGTTTACCAGATCTTTTGCAATGGTAGCACTCTGGCAGGTGCCGCTTAAAGCAGAGGAGAGAGCGAAATAAATCACCTCGTCACCGTTTTCCTTTGCCTGAGAAAAAATGTCGGCAAACTGCTGGGGTGATGGCTGTGCCGTTTGCGGGAAAGAATTGCTTTCGGTCAGCAGCTTATAAAAGGTATCAGCATCTAAGTTGACACCGTCTAAGTAACTCGTCTCGTCTATGGTAACGGTGATCGGAATTACACCGTCATATAGGGAAGCGTTGTTTCTGCAGTCTGAAGCGGAGTCTACTAAAATTTTAATCATATAAGACCTCGTTTATAAAGAATTTAAAAAGGTTAAAAGCTCGTTGAATGTACCTTTTTCGCAGTCCGGCAGAGGGCCGTCTGCTATGAGGCAATCTGTCACCAAATAGCAGGCAAGGCCGGCTGCGGTTGCGGCTTTAATATCTTCTGCTGTGTTGTTTCCAATCATCAGGCATTCGTTGGGGGACAGGTTTAGTGTTTCGACTATTTTAGAAAAATATGCAGGGTTGGGCTTACAAAAACCGATAGAGTCATAATCGGTTACCAGGTCAAAATCTTCCGGTGAAAGACCTACCCAGGAGAGTCGGGAAGAAACGGCACTTTCAGGAAACAGCGGGTTGGTTGCCAGCACTACTTTTTCCGCCTTTTCCTTTGCCAGGTAAACAGCTTTTTTAGCCAGCGGATTTTCACCGGTAAAGGCTTTTGCCTTGTGGAATTCGGTTTCGTAGAAATTATCAAATACAGGATCAAGTTCACGGATTTTTTCGCCCAAAATGCCTGCAAAAACGTTCCAGAAAACGGTGGCGTTTTTGACTTTACCATCATTTTTCACTATAGCTTCCACCCCTTGCATCATGGCAGAGAGAAAAGACTTGGGTTCATAGCCGTAGGGAGCCGCGGTTTTGGTCAGAAGATGAAAATAGCCTTTGGAAAATTCATCATAGTCCATGGGCAGAAGTGTTCCGTCTAAATCAAATAAAATAGCTTTAAATTGCATGACTGTTCCTCCTTGTTAAATCTTCAAATTTGCGTTTTCAATTTTTTGGGTGATGCGAACGAATGCTTCCGCATCTTCCTCGCCAATAATATCAATCATTTTTTGTGAAAGCGCTAAAGAACTGTTGTGCACAGACAAAAAAGTATCCAGCTTTTCTTTGATACAACGGACGAAGATAACACGTTTATCGTCTTGTGACGTGCAACGCTCTAAGAGTCCTTTTTCTTCTAATGTGTTAATGGTTCTGTTTACCAGAGATTTCAGCATTTTGGTTTCTTCGGCAATTTCTTTCATGGAAATCATACCGACGCCGTCTTCTTGATAGCGGTTGTACAAAAGCAACATAACAATGGCCTCGTTATAAGCCAGACCTTTTGTGATACGGCTATTTTTCACCATACCCGTCAGCTTGACCCAGGCACGCAACAGTTGTTCCGGTAATTTTTTATCTTTCATGAGAGATCCTCCGAAAATAGTTCACAAAGTGAACAAATGTATTATATATTATATATGATTTTTGTCTTTGTGTCAAGGAAAAAGTCTTATAAGATATAAACAAAAAAATTACATATATATTGAATTTTGTGTAAAAACATGATACAATATATTGTAACTATAAGTTTGATTATGCGAGGTTTGGTTATGGCGACACCCAGAGAGCTGGCCCTCAAAATTTTATATGATATAGAAAAAAACGGTGCTTACCTAAATATCAGCTTTCAGAACCATATGGAGGCAGAAAACCTACCGGAGCGGGACGTTGCTCTGGTAAAGGAGCTGACCTACGGCGTTATGCAGTATAAGCTGACGTTAGACTACACGGTGGCTCGGTTTTCCTCTGTGAAAATTAAAAAATTGTCCCCTTTTGTGTTATGTATTTTACGATTGGGGTTATATCAGTTATTTTATATGGATAAAATTCCCGAAAGTGCGGCGGTAAATGAATCGGTAAAACTTGCTGGACGGTATGCGGGAAAATCACGGGGGTTTATTAACGCTATTTTGCGGCGGGCGGCAAAAGAGGGGCAAAGCCTGCCGACGGGACGGGATTCTAAAGCCCTGTCTGTTTGCTACTCTCATCCAGAGCCTTTGGTTGTATGGCTTATAGACCGATTTGGGGCTGAAACAGCAGAGAAACTGCTTTCAGAGAACAATACAGCCCCCTCTCTTTGCGTGCGGGTAAACCGGACAAAAACCGCGAAAGAGCCACTTGTTGCAAGACTTTTGGAAGAAGGAGCCATCGTGCGGGAGGGAAGCCTTTCGGACAGTGCTTTGCTGTTTGAAAGCGGTGGTGTTCAGAAACTTTCTTCTTATAAGGAAGGGTTATTCACCGTTCAGGACCAGAGTGCACAGTTGGCGGCTCTTGCTCTTTCTCCGAAACCCGGCGAATCGGTTTATGACGTTTGTGCCGCACCGGGGGGCAAAACCACTCACCTGGCTGAGCTCATGGAAAACCAAGGGGAAATCCTGGCGTTAGATTTATACGAAAAACGGCTTTTAGCCGTGGAGCAGAGTGCTAACCGGTTGGGGCTTTCCATTATTAAAACCTGTGCTTCTGATGCTTCTGCCTATCCGTTCGGCAAACAAGCGGATAAAATTTTGATTGATGCACCTTGTTCGGGACTGGGGGTTATCCGTCGCCGTCCGGATCTTAAATATAAACCGGAGCTTACGGATTTTGCAGAACTTGTTTCGATTCAGAAAAAGATTTTAGACCATTGTTCCTCCTTTTTAAAACCCGGCGGAGAGTTGGTTTACAGTACCTGTACCATTAACCCCGATGAAAACGAAAACCAGGTGATGGCGTTTTTAGGAGAACATTCGGAATTTGAGCTGATGCCGATTGAGCATCCGCAAATTATCGGCAGAGCCAAGGAAATTCTGGCAGAGGGCATGGGAACCTTTTATCCCGAACAGGACGGGGGAGACGGATTTTTTATTGCAAAGCTGAGAAGGAGAAGCCATGGCTAAGCGAATTGATTTATACAGCATGACAGAAAAAGAGCTATGCTCCCTGGCGGAAACCATGGGGGAAAAAGCCTTTCGGGGTAAGCAGCTTTTTAACTGGTTATATAGCGGTGCTGGCAGTTTTGACGATATGACAAATTTATCCAAAGGGTTTCGTGGTGCTTTAGAAGAAAACTGCTCTATGTGCTTACCGACCGTTGCCCGAAAACAGGTTTCAGTTGACGGAACGGTGAAATATGCCTTTCGTCTATCAGACGGCGAAGTGATTGAAAGCGTTGTTATGTCTTATCATCACGGGCATACCATCTGCCTTTCCACCCAGGCAGGTTGCAACATGGGCTGTCGTTTTTGTGCCTCCGCTATTGGCGGAAAAACCAGAGATTTATCTTGCGGCGAAATTATGGGGCAGATTTTGGCGGCACAGAAAGACTTGTCCGTCAGAATTGGGAACATTGTCTTTATGGGCATGGGCGAACCCCTGGATAATCTAGAGCAGGTTTTAAAGTTTATGGAGATTGCAACCTGCGAAAAAGGACTTAATATCGGATATAGACATTTTACCTTGTCAACTTGCGGATTATGTGATAAAATAGTTCTGTTAGCTGAGGAAAAACTGCCCATTAACCTGGCAGTTTCGGTACATTCGCCCTTTGACAGTCAGCGGAGCGAAATGATGCCGGTGAATAAAAAATATCCCCTGGCAAAGCTGGTTGATGCCCTGAAAGTGTATCAGGCGGCAACAGGCAGGCGTATTACGGTTGAATATGCTTTAAACAAAGGTTCAAACGATAGTGTAGAGCACGCAAAAGAGCTGATGCGGCTCTTTGGCGGACTTTTATACCATGTGAACGTAATACCCATCAATAACGCCCGGGAGGGCTTTTACAAAAGCGGCAGGGAAGCCGTTAAAAAATTTGTTGATTACTTAACCGGTCAGGGTGTTTCGGCGACGGTTCGCCGTGAACTGGGGGCGGACATCAGTGCCGCCTGCGGTCAGCTGAAACATCAGGTTGAAAAGTCGTAAGGTAGATTTGAGGTGATAGCATGATAAAATGGGGAGGTTGTACGGACGTAGGCCGTACTCGCCCGATGAATGAGGACGGTTATTATATCTCAGAATATAGCCGGGAATTTGAAGCGTTATATGCCATTGTGGCAGACGGCATGGGCGGTCATAAGGCCGGCGAAATTGCCAGCAGTATGGCACTCGAGCAGGTCAGCGAGACGGTGAATCGGGGCTTTCGTGGGGATATGTCAGTTTCGGAGATTAAAAGCCTGTTGGTTTCGGCAATTAAACATGCTAACCAATCAATTTATGAAAAAAGTCAGGCTGAGTCTTCCTATGGCGGTATGGGCACAACCCTGACACTGTGCTTTATTTCGGGAGAACAAGCCGTGGTAGCACACGTGGGCGATTCCCGGGCATATATGTTCCGGAAAAACAAACTGCACCAGATTACCACAGATCATTCTCTTGTTAATGAACTCGTTAAAAACGGGCAGATTACTCCGGAGGAAGCGGCGAACCACCCTCAGAAAAATGTAATTACCCGAGCGTTGGGAACAGATTCCGGCGTGGAAATTGATTTATATGAATTTAAACTTCGACCCGATGATATGCTACTTTTATGCAGTGACGGTTTATCAAATATGCTGTCTGATTCTGAGCTTTTAGAGCATTTGGCACAGGGACGGAACAAAACGCCTGAAAAACTGACGGAACAGTTGGTTTTGAGTGCTAACGAAAAAGGTGGCCTTGATAACATTACGGCAGTACTTTTAACAAAAGAATCGGAATTGTGCTGAAAGGATTGTGAGATATATGATGAACGGGACTTTAATCGGAAATCGATATGAAATAGTAGAAACCATCGGAAAGGGCGGTATGGCGATTGTCTATAAGGCGAAATGCCAGGTATTAAACCGCTATGTTGCCTTAAAGGTGTTACGCCCGGAATTTCGGGAGGATAAAGAATTCTTAAATCGCTTTAAGGCAGAGGCACAATCTGCCGGCAGCTTGTCTCACCCTAACATAGTATCCATTTTTGATGTTTGTCAGGAAAACGACCTTGACTATATTGTTATGGAATATGTTGAGGGTGTAACGCTGAAGCAGTATGTTGATGCTAAAGGGACAATTCCCTGGCGTGAGGCGGTAGACTATGCGGCACAGATTTGTGCCGGCCTTGATCACGCACACAAAAAAGGTATTATACATAAAGACATTAAACCCCATAACATTTTAATTACCCGGGAAGGAACGCTGAAGATTACAGATTTTGGTATTGCCAAGGTCATGAGCTCCAGCACCATTACTACGGGGAATGCAACCATGGGCAGCGTACATTATTTTTCACCGGAACAGGCTCGTGGCGGCTTTTTGGACTATAAAACCGATATTTACTCGCTGGGTGTTGTTCTGTATGAAATGGTAACCGGCAAGCTGCCTTTTGAGGGCGATACGGCGATTGCCATTGCTATGCAGCATATTGAAAAAGCACCGGCATCACCCTGCACCTTAAACCCGGAAGTTCCCAAGGCTTTAGAACAGGTGATTGGCCGTGCTATGTGCAAAGAACAAAATCTGCGGTATGACTCTGTTATGCAGATGATGGTGGATTTGAAAAAAGTTTATACGGGTAACACGGTTGATTATAGTAACTTGGCATCCGGTGCCACGACGGTAACCCCCATTATTCGTAAAGGTGCTCAGCCGGTCGGTCGGCAGAAAACGGCTACGGCAGTTGCAACAAAGAAAGCACCCGCCAAAAAACGGAAAGATGTCTGGAGCATTATTGGTGGTATTGCAGCAGGGCTGGCGTTAGTGGGTATCTTGTTTGCTGTGGGTTATTTTATCACGGCAGGTAATAAGCCGGAAACAACCCAAACTTCTGTTGAATATGAAGTGCCTAACCTTACAAATAAAACAGTTCAAGAAGCAGAGGTGTTGGTTGCCGGCGGTCAATTAAAAATTATTGTTGAAAAAGAGGAAAACAGTGAAACTGTTGCCGCAGGTAAAATTATCTCTCAGAGCCCTGCAGAAGGCAGAATGTTGAAAGAGGGTTCAGAGATTAGGGTTGTTGTCAGCTTAGGTGCCGGTGAATTCCTTATGCCGAATCTTTTAAATAGCACCAAAGCTGATGTGGAAGAGCTATTAAAAAGTAAAAATCTGCAGTATGCGATAGTTGAAGAGTTCAGCAATACCATTGCAAAAGACTGTGTTACACGGCAGACCCCTGTTGCCGGCACATATATTGATACAGCCACCTCTGTTACGCTGTATGTCAGCAAGGGCCCCAGAGAGGTTCCCAACCTCATTGGTTTAACAGTAGAGCAGGCAAAACAAAAACTTCTGCCGGTTAATATGACGATTGGTAAAACCGTAGAAGCTTCCAGCACGAAGCAAAAGGGAATTATTATCGGTCAGTCTATTCCTGCCGGTGTCAGAGTGGCAGAACAAACCAGTATTGATGTAAGAGTTTCTTCCGGCTCCGGTTCAAGCCAAACACCTACACCGAGTAGCTCGCCAACACCGGGCATCGTTATTGGCCCGCCTAATGCCGGAGGCAACTAAAAGCCTATGTTGACAGGAACGATTGTTAAAGGAATTGGCGGTTTTTACTATGTGAAAACCGCTGAGGGACTTATCGAGTGCCGTGCCAGAGGCCGTTTTCGTAAAGATGGGGCGTCTCCTATGGTGGGAGATGTGGTACGGATTACCATAACGACGGAGGATGCAAAGAAAGGCAGCGTTGATGAGATTCTGCCTCGGAAAAATGCCTTTATCCGCCCGCCGGTTGCTAACATTGACCAGCTGGTGGTTACTATTTCCGTTAAAAATCCGGAATCCAGTCTTTTGCTTGCTGACCAGCTTACGGTAACGGCAGAGGCGGCAGGTGTTTTGCCTGTAATTTGCATCAACAAGCAGGATTTAGACGAGAAACGGGCGGCGGAAATTCAAAAGATTTATGAAACAACGGGATATACCGTTATCTTAACCAGTGCGAAAGATGAAACCGGTCTAGACGGACTGAAAGCAATTTTAAAGGATAAAATAACAGCCCTTGCCGGCAATTCCGGCGTGGGAAAATCCAGCCTTTTAAACCGCCTTTCTGAGGGGTTTTCCTTAGAAACGGGTACAGTTAGCAATAAAACCCAAAGAGGCAGGCATACCACCCGTCATACAGAACTTTTAGAACTTCCCTTTGGTGGATATGTTTTTGATACCCCGGGCTTTTCGTCTTATGCGGCGGAGGGAATTACGGCGGCAGAGCTTCAGAACTTTTTCCCTGAAATAAAAAGGGTAGAAGAGCCTTGCCGGTTCGTGGGGTGTGCCCACATGGCAGAACCGGGCTGTGCCGTTAAGGAAGCCATGGAAGCAGGAAAAATTACACCGGAGCGGTATGAAAGTTATCAAGCATTATATCAGGAGTTAAAGCAAATTAAACCCTGGGAAATAAAGTAAAAGAAAGGTTATGATCACTATGTCAATTAAGTTAGCACCGTCGCTACTCGCGGCAGATTTTTCTAAGCTGGGCGAAGAAGTCAGTGCCATTGAAAAGGCAGGGGCAGAGTACCTCCATTTAGATGTTATGGACGGTCACCTGGTTCCCAATCTTTCCTTTGGTACAACTGTACTTGCCGGTCTCCGTAAGCACAGCAATATGGTTTTTGATACCCATTTAATGATTAGCGAACCCCATAAATATGTTGAATCCTTTGCAAAGGCAGGGGCAGACATTATCACCATTCACGTTGAATGTGACAGCAACATCGGCGAAACCTTAGACCAGATTCATGCATTAGGTAAAAAAGCAGGCCTTGCCTTAAACCCCGATGCTGACCTTTCCCGTGCTGTTCCTTACTTTGATAAGATTGATATGCTGCTGTTAATGACTGTGTATGCAGGTTTTGGCGGCCAGAGCTATATCAGCGATGTAGAGCCCAAAATCCGTGAGGCAAGAAAGCTGTTAGGCCCTGATTTTGACATTCAGGTTGACGGCGGTATTTATCTGACTAACGTAGAATCTCCCATCGCAGCAGGTGCTAACGTTATCGTTGCCGGCAGTGCTGTTTTCGGAAGCGAAGATCCGGCTCAGGCAGTTCGCGACTTTAAAGCTAAATTCTAAGAGGGAATTTTTATGAGAGCGATTGTAATAGCGGGCGGAACTCTTTCCGATCCCGCTTTTTACAAGCCGCTTTTTCGGCAAGATGACCTGGTTATCTGTGCTGACAGCGGCTATTTACATTGTAACACGTTAGGCATTACGCCAGACCTTATTATCGGGGATTTTGATTCCGGCAGTCTCTCAGGTGTGCCGGCGGGGGTCCCTGTGACAAAACTCCCCGTGGAAAAGGACCAGACGGATTTACACGCCTGTATTTGCTATGCCATGGAGCAGGGAGCTACGGAAATTCTGCTCTTTGGTGCTCGTGGGACGCGGCTTGACCACAGCCTGGCGGCAATTTCTTTGGTTTACATGGGGCTTATGCAGGGGGTTACCATTCGCACTGTTGACGAGCATAACGAAATGTTTATGTTTCGTGATACGGCGGAAATTCTAAAGAAAGAGGGCTATAAGCTGTCTTTGTTGCCTATTACACCGGTTCGGGGTATTTACGCCGAGGGGGTATATTATCCCTTAAACGGGCAAGCTATGGATTGGGGCAACCCATACGGCGTCAGCAATGAATTTACGGCGGAGGTTGCAAAAATTCGCGTAGAGTCCGGCGTTTTGATGGCAATTTTAAGTCGGGATTAAAAAATTGAAAAAAGTCCTTGACAAGGACGCTTTTACGTGTTATACTACTAGAGTATTAGTAAGCGGAAACATTTGTTTTCCACCATCAGGCAACGCCTAAATGGTCAATATGCTTTGTTTTGAAGTGTATTTGCGGATAGGTTTGCCTGTCCGCTTTTTTTGTTCTGTAGGACGAAAATGCGAAAACTTTGATGGAGGTGCTTTGAACATTAGTAAGCAGGAAACAAAGATTAACGAAGAGATCAGAGTCAGCGAGGTTCGTGTTGTCGGTTCTGACGGTGAGCAGCTTGGCATCATGAAAACAGCAGACGCATTAGATCTTGCGTATCAGAAAAATCTGGATTTGGTTTTAATTGCTCCGAAAGCAGAGCCGCCGGTTTGTAAGGTCATGGACTATGGCAAGTACAAATTTGAACTGGCAAAGCGTGATAAGGAAGCAAAGAAAAATCAGAAAACTATGGATGTGAAGGAAATTAGACTTTCCCCCTCTATTGATGACCATGATTTTGATACAAAAATTAATCATGCCAAAAAGTTTTTACAGAATGGTGACAAGGTTAAGGTTTCTATCCGGTTCCGCGGCAGAGAAATTCATCACGCTGCACTAGGTACGAAAATCTTGGAACGCTTCCGTGACGATCTCTCAGAATTCGGCTCATCTGATAAGCCGCCAAAGCTTGAGGGCAGAAGCATGAACCTTATCATTTCGCCCACAACAAAAAAAGATTAAGGAACGTACATCAATTATTATTTACAGAGTGGAAGGAGTACCAAATTATGCCTAAGATTAAAACACATAGGGCTTCAGCAAAACGTTTTAAGGTGACCAAGAACGGTAAAATCAAAATGAAACATGCTTTCAAGAGCCACATTTTGACAAAGAAATCTACTAAGAGAAAGCGTCTGCTTCGTAAAGGTGCCTATGCTTGTGATGCAAACGCTAAGGTAATCAAGAAACTGATTCCTTACAAATAAGCAACGAACGATTGAGAAAATTCAGGAGGTATAAAAAATGGCAAGAGTTAAAGGCGCTTTAAATACACGAAAAAGACATAAAAGAGTCTTAAAACTGGCAAAGGGTTACAGAGGCGGTAAGAGCAAGCTGTTCAGAACAGCTAAGCAGGCCGTTATGAAATCCTTATCTTACGCTTACGTTGGCAGAAAGCAGAAGAAACGTGATTTCCGTCGTCTGTGGATCGCTAGAATCAGTGCACAGGCTAAAATGAACGGCATGAACTATTCTACTTTCATGAACGGTTTAAAGAAAGCCGGCATCGAAATGAACAGAAAAATGCTGGCTGAAATCGCTGTAAGCGACAAGGAAGCTTTTGCTAGCTTAGTTGCAAAAGCAAAGGCTAGTCTGTAAGATTGATTTACATGAAATTAAAAGAGCTGTGACTTTAGTCACAGCTCTTTTTGTTTTATCTGATTCCATATTTTTCGATGATATAGTCCATGTCTTTATCCCCTCTGCCTGAAAGGTTAATGAGTATGGAGCCGCTTTGCATTTTTTGTGCAAGCTTTATGCCGTAGGCTACGGCGTGAGCACTTTCGATAGCCGGAATAATACCCTCGGTTTTAGAAAGCTCAAAGAAAGCATCAACGGTTTCGTCATCTGTTACCATGTCATATTTTACTCTGCCAATATCGTGGAGGAATGCGTGCTCGGGGCCGGAGGAGGGGTAGTCCAGACCGCTTGCGACTGAGTAAACCGGAGCCGGCTCGCCCTTTTCGTCTTTAAGCATTATGCTGTTAAAGCCGTGCATGATGCCCTCGGTGCCGAACGAAAGGCTTGCAGCGTGGTCACCCAGCTTTTCGCCCCGTCCTAAAGGTTCAACGCCGTAAATGGTAACGGGGTCATTTAAAAAGCCTGAGAAAAGTCCCATAGCATTTGAGCCACCGCCAACGCAGGCAACAATGGCATCCGGCAGGGAGCCGGTCATCTCAATCATTTGCTCTCTTGCCTCAATACCAATAATGCTCTGAAAATCACGAACCATCATGGGAAAGGGGTGGGGGCCAACAACAGAACCGATGCAGTAAATAGCATTCTTATATTCTTTCGTATAGGCTGAAAAAGCGGCATCAACTGCTTCTTTTAAGGTTGCAAGACCGTGGGTCACCTCTACGACATTTGCTCCTAAGATTTTCATTCTTGCAACATTGGGTGCCTGCTTTTGAATGTCAACAGAACCCATGTAAATGTCACATTCCATACCGAAATATGCAGCGGCGGTTGCCATTGCTACACCGTGCTGACCGGCACCGGTTTCTGCAATTACTTTTTTCTTACCCATGGATTTTGCAAGCAAGACCTCACCCATGCAGTGGTTGAGTTTATGGGCACCGGTGTGGTTTAAATCCTCTCGTTTTACATATAGCCGGGCATTGCCGATTTTTTCCGACAGTCTTTTCAGATAGGAAATAGGTGTTGGTCTGCCCTGAAACTCTTTTCTGATTCTGTGGAGCTCATTGATGAATTCCGGGGTTTTGCAGATAGTTTGGTATGCCTCGTTAATTTCATTCATGGCAGCCTGGAGCTCAGGGGGGATATATGAGCCGCCGTATTTGCCGAAAAAACCCTTTGCGTCCGGGTAGTTTTCAAAATATGTGTTAAATTCAAAATTATTATACTTCATGATGATACCTCCGTAATTTTTGTTTTTTCTGTTTATGATTTTGAAAGATGACTGGCGTTTGCCATCGTTTTGTCAGTAAAAGCATAAAAAACCTCCTTTTGGTGTTTGTACGTAACTGCCAAAGGAGGAAATAAAAAAAGCCCTTGACAGAAAAAATCCATTCTGTCAAGGACGAACATATACATATCCGCGGTGCCACCTTGATTCACAGCAAAAGCTGTGCACTTAGCAGAGTACCATCATACTCCCGACTTCTGACGCGAGTCTTACGTCTGTGAATTTCCTCACAGCCCTTAGCAGTCCATATTACGCAGAGAGCCTTTGTGGAACTCACACCATAATCCACTCGCTCGGAAAGACCGGCTCTGCCTTTTTTCTGCCTCAACGGTTTCGATTTAATTTTTTTCTCATTATACTACCATGTGTATGTTTTGTCAACCGTTTTTGACAGAGATGTTTAAATTTTTTTAACATTGCCACTGCTAAATTGCGGCAAATGTAGGAAAATGAATGCTTGCTTATGTGAAATTTGAAATTCCTGAAATTAAAGAGTTTGACATATATATTGAAACGCTTTCTAACATTTAAAAGGGAAGGTAAAAAAGGTCCGGACTTTAACAAATTCCAAAAAACTATTGACAAACCGCAAACTGAGTAGTATAATTTTTTTAAATTTGAATATCAAAAAACGACTATGACGAGGACGGTCGGAACGTGGAGCCTTTAGAGAGTTGCCGGTTGGTGCGAGGCAATGGTGAGACTTTCCAATGACTTATCACCTCTGAGTCGAAGGACCGAAAAGCTTAGCTTAGTAGACTCCTTCCGTAATGCTGCGTAAAGGCAAAGGGCTTGTTGGAGCCCGGTAAGTGACGGAGATTTTTATATTTCCGTAATTTGAGTGGTACCGCGGGTATATATACTCGTCTCAAAGTATAATCTTTGAGACGGGTTTTTTGTTTTATTCAGATTTGTAACCAAATATCAAATTTGTCAGAAATGAAAGGAGACAAAACAATGGATTACAGTTTGAAAGAAGTAGCAGGCAGAATCAAAGACCTGCGCGAGGC
>JAFQWH010000117.1 GCA_017407515.1 Clostridia bacterium
TTCTTTACCGTGGCAATTTTCGCCACTGTGTTTTCCGGTTTTCGGGTCAACGGGGGAGGCGATTAAGTGGGAAATTCCCAACCGCTTGCAGGCAGGTTCTAAAAAGAATTCCGGTGAGGCGGAGATAATCACGTCGTCTGTTTTTTGCTGAGCCGTATAAAAATCTTTTACCTTGTGAATATTTTTCTCCCAAAAAACAGATAAAGCTTTGTCCATATCAGGAATGTCCTGAAAATACTCATAAAAGATTTCTTTCATCTGGGTTTTTGTGATGCTGTGCAAAATATAGTGACGAAAAAAAGCCCAAATCTGGCGTGGCAGCCGGAAAAACATTTTTTTATAACGGCACAGACAGAACCGGTAAAAATCCGTACTGCTGTCGCTTTTATAAATGGTTTTGTCAAAATCGTAACAGTTCATAGTGCCTCCCGAAGGGTGATATAGTTTCATTATAGTATAGGGGAAAAAACGTGTCAAGGGAGTTTTTTATTTGGTGCATTAAAGTTAAAAACAGCGGAAGAAATTCCGCTGTTTTTATTATCCTAATAATTCTTTATAGGCTTTTTTAAGCTCTGTAAGCTTCTGTTTGCTATCTTCAGCACTTGTGCCAACCACAGAGCTGTATAGCTTGATTTTCGGCTCTGTGCCGGAAGGACGTAAGATAAAGAACCCGCCGTCTGAAAGTTCAAAATATAAAACATTGGAAGGCTCATAGTCCAGTTTTTCTTTTTTGCCGGTTTCGAAGTCTAAACGGAAGCCCTCTTTATAGTTTCTAAATGCTACAACGTTCATGTCGCCAATGGTGCGGAAAGGATTTTCCGATACCTTAGAAAGCAGAGCAGACATACGCTCCATACCGTCAATACCCTCCATGTAGAGAGATTCGGTATTTTCTAAGTAGTAGCCGTATTTTTCCTGAATGTCACAAAGAGCATCAGATAGGGTTTTGCCCTGTTTTTTATAAAAAGCGGCTGCTTCGCAAACCAAAAGGGCAGCACTGACAGCGTCTTTATCACGGGCATAAGTGTCGGGAAGATAGCCGTAGCTTTCTTCAAAACCAAAGAGATATTCGCCTCCGTCAGGGTTAATTTCGTGGTCTTTAATAATGCCGGCAATGAACTTAAAGCCCGTGTAAACCTGATAGAGCTTAACGCCGTAAGCCTTTGTTATCGGCGAGAGCATATTGGTGGAAACAATTGTGCTGACAATGTAATCCTCGGGCTTTAAATCTTTTTTCTGAGACAGAATATACTCTGTCAATAATACACCGGTCTGATTGCCGTTAATAATTTGGTAACCGTCTTTTGTTTTGCATAAAACGCCGATTCTGTCGGAATCCGGGTCGGTACCGATGATAATATCAGCATCTTTTTCTTTAGCCAGAGCAATTGCCATGGCAAAGCCTTCGGGATCTTCCGGGTTGGGAGATTTTACAGTTGAAAAATTCGGGTCTTTCACGGCCTGTTCCAGCACGGGGAAAACTTTCGTAAAGCCAACCTCGGAAAGAGCACGCATCACCGGTTTGTAGCCAGTGCCGTGGAAGGGGGTATAGACAATTTTTAAATCGTCTTTCATTTCGCAGATACTATCCGGGTTCTTAATACAATTTTTAACGGCTGTCAGGTAGGGCACTAAAACATCTTCCCCAATCACCTGTACAAGGCCGCTGTCTTTTGCACTTTGCATATCCATACAGCGAACGCCGGAGAAAATGTCGGTTTGTTCGATAAAAGAAAGAACCGTTGCAGAGTCACGGGTGTTCATCTGTGCACCGTCTTCACCGTAGACCTTGTAGCCGTTATATTTTGCCGGGTTGTGGCTGGCGGTAATCATAATGCCGGAAACGGTTTTTAAGTAGCGAACCGCAAAGGAAAGTGCCGGTGTGGGCTGCATTTCAGAATAAATGAAAACATGGATACCGTTTGCCGCTAACACGCAGGCGGCTTCCCAGGCAAATTCTTCGGAATAATGCCGGCAATCGTAGGAAATTGCCACGCCACGTTTTGCAGCAGTTTCTCCTTTTTGGAGAATATAAGAGGCAAGCCCCTGGGTGGCACGACGGACAGTGTAAATGTTCATGCGATTAGTGCCGGCACCTAAAATACCACGAAGTCCTGCAGTTCCAAATTCTAAATTTTTATAAAATCGTTCTTCAATCTCATTTTTATCATTAGCAATTTCTAAAAGTTCAGCTTTGGTGGCACTGTCTGCCAGTTTACACCACTGGTTGTACCGTTCCATGTATTGAGATTTCATGCCTTTACCTCTTCCTTTCGGTGTAGTTTCAGTAGGGTTTATTCTTCGCCGCTCCACCAATATTGGGATTCGTCATCTGCTACCGGTGACTCGTTAGGGGTTGAGGGGGTAGAGGGGACAGAGGGCGACTGCGTAATGCCCTCTCCTTCCGGCGGAGGATTACTTGTGCCGGAACCGGGTGCAACTTCGTTTAAGCCCTGACCCTCATTTTCAATGGTACCATCTATTTTGTCCTCTGGTTCAGTTTCAGCATGAGAGGAACAAATTCCCGGCGGTTGTGTGCCGGATTTAAAATAGTCAACACGGGTGCTTTCGCATTCCTCTCCCGCAACCTTGCCGGTTACCTGACAAACAGTCACAGCGGTCATGTTCTGAGGCTGCACCAGTGTTTTTACTGATACATCTTTATGAATTGCTTCCATAACCTTTCTCCAGGTAGAAGTACAGGGGTTACCAAGACCGCTCATGGATTTAGGATTATCATAGCCAAACCAAACCACGCCTACGTAGTTGGGCGTAAAGCCGGCAAACCAACGGTCAACGTCCTTATCGGTTGTACCGGTTTTACCACCGGCGAAAATACCGGAGGGTTTTGCTGCGGTACCGGTACCATAAGTTACAACACCGGAAAGCATCTGTGCCATGGTATAAGCTGTAGTTTCACTCATGGCACGGTTGGTTTCGGGTTTGTTTTCCAAAATAACCCGTCCGTTTGCATCGGTTACCTTAGTATATGTTATCGGTTTTGTATATATACCTTGGTTTACAAAGGTAGAATAGGCTGCGGTCATTTCCATAACGGTAACACCGTCGGTTAAACCGCCCAGACCTAACGAACTTAAATATTTATCAGAGTAATTTTTGCCGTCGGCACGCTTTTCTGAGCTGACAAGGGTTGTAAAGCCTAATTTCTTTGTCATAAAGTCAAAGGAACGGTCAACAGATAGCTTATCTAAGATGCGGACTGCCGGTACATTACGGGATTTTTCCAATGCTACCCGGGCGGTAATAGGACCTAAAAATGAACCGTCTGAGTTTTTGGGAGACCAGTTTCCGATGGTCAAACTGCTATCATTCACTATGGTAGCCGGTGTGATAATTCCGTTTTCAATTGCCGGGGCATAAACCGCCAGAGGCTTAATGGACGACCCGGGCTGACGCATAGACTGTGTTGCACGGTTTAAAACACGGTTACCGGTTTTTTGCCCCCTGCCGCCGACGATACCTTTAACCTCACCTGTGTAGGGATCCATAACCACCATAGCGGATTGGGGTTTATTTTCGCCGGAGCCGGGGAAATTCTTGTCGTTTTCAAAAATATTCTCCATGGCAGACTGAACCTTAGGGTCAACCGTAGAATAAATCTTAAGACCGCCCTTAAAGATTAACTTTGTCGCTTCACTTTCGGACATGTTGTTTCGTGTCATTAAATCCTGAATAACGTCCATAATAATCTGGTCTGTGAAGTAAGACTGAATTCTGCTTTTATCAACCTTTGTTGTACCTTTTTTCAGCTTTAATTCCTCGCTGACTGCTTGATCGTACTCATCTTTTGTAATATAACCCAGCTCCAGCATCTTCTTCAGCACAACCTCTTGTTTTTGCTTGTTTGCGTCGTAGTTCACGAGAGGGTCATATTTACTGGGGTATTGGGTGATGCCGGCGATGGAGGCACATTCTGCCAGGGACAGCTCAGAAACGTCTTTACTGTAGTACACGTTGGCAGCTGACTGTACACCATGGCAGCCCTGACCTAAGTATATGGTATTCATATACATTTCAATAATTTCGTCTTTCGACATTTTGCGTTCCAAATTCAGAGCACGGACAATTTCCTGAATTTTACGAATGGGGGAACGATCGTTGTCACCGGTAACGTTTTTGATGAGCTGCTGGGTAATAGTTGAGCCGCCGTAGGAATCGCTGCCTTTAAATATGTAGCCTATTGTTGCACCAAAGGTACGCTTCCAGTCAACACCATTATGGGATTCAAAACGTTCGTCTTCAATGGCAATAAAGGCTTTTTTCAACATTTCCGGGGTCTTTTCCAAATCTACCCAGACTCGGTTCTGGTCAGCATATACACGATTGTACTCCATAACCTCGTTGGTTTTGGGGTCGGTATAGTAAACCACAGAGGCAAGCTCTAAATTGTATTCTTGTGCAATTAAATCCGTACTGTTATCAATAAAACCGAATGCGGCTCCGGCAATAATAGCAATGAGGAGCACAAAAACAATACCGGTTGCTAGCAGAATTCGCTTAACAATCTGTTTTGTGTTACTGTTCTTCTTTTTTTTATCCGGTTGTCTTTGTGAGATGGATTCGGTTCTTCTCATACCGTCACTTCCTTTTTCTATAATGCTTTGCAGCATTACACAGCAATGTGTATAATATTTTATTTTGTAAGGTATACTTTAACATTTTCATTATACCTAAAATACTTTACAAAAGTATTACAAAATGCTGTTTTTTATGTTAAAATCGTGAGTCAGCAGAAAACGATAAAAATCGAGGTTTTACAACAAAAAAAGAACTGCGAATATGTTCGCAGTTCTTTGGAGTTTTTCTTATACAATTGCTTTTTCTAAATATTCCAGTGATTTTGCTACCATTTCGTCACCCAGTTCTTTGTTTGCCTCTGCTGCACTGGCGGTGAACCAATGTTTAATATCGCCCAGTCTCTCAAGCTTTACAGCCTCAGGGTAGAGTGACATTAAAATGGAACATTCATATTTGCCGGCATGGTCATAGCCGGTAGCGTTCTGCACCTCGGTACTCATGGTGGGAATAACCTTAATCCAAGAGAAGGGGTCATCGCCGCCGCCTACGTTTTCGTAGTAGTCAGCATAATTTTCGCTGCCCCACCAGCCTCTGCCCTGGGTTTTTTCCAAGTATCTCATAATAGCTCTCTGAGAAGCCTTCATGTAAGACAGGGTCATGGGCTTTAAGTTTTCCTGCTCAAACTGGTGGTGAATTACAACGTAAATGTTTCTGAGACCGGCGTCTAACATATTGGTGAAAATATTCATGAGGTATGCCTCAAAAATATCTTCTTCAATATGAACCGTACCGCTGGTTTCATCAGCAACCGCATAGCTTGAGGGGCTGTAATAGATAGAAGGAGCAATCATCAGCTCTTTTTTCTCTGCCAGCTTTTTAATTAAGCCCTCTGCAACCAAGGTATCACAGCCGTAGGAACAATGTGGACCGTGGTATTCAACGGTACCGCCGCAGATAACAAAAGGAATCCGGTTTTCTTTTACCCGGTTCAGCTCTTTGGGAAAGCTCATGTTCATTTCCATAATGGTCTTCCTCCTTATTCGCCGTAACCTAAAGTGGTGTAGTAGGCAAGGTTCACCTGACGGTTATCCAGACGGCCGTACTGCAGAACAACGGGAACGTTGCTTTCTACCTTCATGGCATACTGCGTTTCATAGGGTACGTGGAAACCGCTCATATCCTCGGGGTTATTCATGCGGAAGCAACGTACACGGTCAGCACCAACGTGCCACTTAATGTCTTTATAGGATTCTTTGTCAGTAAAATAAATTTTAACGTTGATTTCAGCATCAACATCAGAATCGTTTACAATAATAACGGATTCATGCCCTTTCATAACGCCTTCGCCCTCGTAGGGAAGTTCACAGTCGGGGATAATCCAAACCTTCTTACCGATTGCCATATTTTTCTCTCCTTTAAATAATACTTTCAAAAAGGATTGGCAAAAAGTGCTTGCCAATCCTTTTTCTTTATTAGAATTCCAGTTCAATAATGCCCTTGTTTAAGTAGTCGGTCATCTTGCGGCAACCGTCTTTTGTAATGGCAGCACCGATTTCCCATCTGCAGCCAAAGCCCTTACCCATAATAAAGGTATCAACCTGGAAGGTCATGTTTTCTTCCAGCGGATAGTCACTGGAGGTTTCCATCCAGGGAGCTTCAACTTCGATCATACCGGTACCATGGCAGGGACCGTAAACGAAGCTGTCTTTATAGCCGTTTTCAACATACATGTTGTAGAAGCCCTTAGCAACATCAGAAGCGATGACGCCTGCCTTGAGCTGGTCAATGGTCCAGTCGTGAGCCTGTTTACAGAACTCAACAACCTTTCTTCTCTCGCCTTCCAGTTTACCCATAACAACGGGCAGACCAATAGCGGGGGAGTAACCATCAATCTTAGCAGACAGGTTCAGCTGAACGATGTCTCCTTTATTGATGGTTCTGTAGCCGGAACGGCTGATAGCGTGGCTGGTGGATTTTTCACTGAAGACATACATAGGCAGACCTTCGTATTCTGCACCTTCTTCATAAATAACTCTCTGAGCAACACCAACCATCTGCAGTTCGGTTACGCCGGGCTTTAACTGACGGATAACTTCATCAGTTGCCAGGTCAACGATACGGAAACCTTCCTGAATACAAGCCAGCTCGTTAGCACTCTTAATCTTACGGAGTTCAACCATAATGTCGTTGCACTTAGAAATTTCAGCCTTGGGGAAGCTGTCCTTTAAGCCTTCATAGATGGGCAGGGTGCATTCAACGTAGCTACCCAGACCGATTTTGATATGTTCGCCGGTTACGCCGATAGCTTTAAATACGTCAGCAAAAGTGCTTGCCTGCAGCTCAGGGTAAGAGGGGTCAGCAGATTCTCTGAACTCACGCAGACAGAAGATTTTGTCCATCTTAGCAACGTCCTGTGCGAAGATGATGCACTCAGGACCAACCATTAAGGCTGCCTGACCGTTTGCAGCAATCGCAACACCGGCACGTTCAAACAGGGGCCAGAAGCCGCTGAAATATCTGGCATTTGCATAGTCAGACTCAGTGGAGCAAACTACCATAACATCTAAGCCTTTGTCTGCAACTAATTTTGCAGCTCTTTTAATTCTTTCCTGATATTCGTAATCAGGGATACAAATTCTACTCATAAAAAAGCCTCCTATTATATGTATTGGGATACTTTCATTGTAATATAGAAGAATAATCTTGTCAATAAATTGGAAAAAATAAAATTTAAACGTTTAACTTTTGAAAAAAGGGGTTGACAAAGGGCGAAAGTTATAGTAAAATACTATTTGTTGTTTATGGCGGCGTGGCTCAGTTGGTCAGAGCAAA
>JAFQWH010000118.1 GCA_017407515.1 Clostridia bacterium
CTTACGTTAATTGCTGAAGCAAACGACGGTAAAACCGTTGCTATTGGAACCCATGCGACCCCTATTCGTGCTATGCAGAGCATCATAGAAACCGGTGGTGTTGAGAGTATGCAAGCAATTCCCTGGGTATCGAACGCTTCCGTTACCGTCCTTACATACGAAAATAAAATCTGGAAACTGGTTGTCGTTGGCGAAGACAGACATTTAACCGGCATAAAAACAAGTCTTTCAGGTGATGTATAATGAACTATGTTAATATATTTTTTGTTTGTTTAATTATTTATAATATTGCTGTTATGATTGTATATGGTGTTGATAAGGCACATTCCAGAAAGAGAAGACGCCGCATCAGGGAATCAACTCTGTTATTGTTGGCGTTTTGTTTTGGCGGCGTAGGTTCATTTTTGGCCATGATTGTTTTTAATCATAAAACAGCCAAAATGAAATTCTGGGTGTGGGTACCGTTTTTTTGTTTATTACAAGCATTCATACTATTAAAAATTTGTAAATTATACCTTTAAACGACCTGTATATACACAAAAAAAACTCTTGATAACGTTGACTCAAAAACGGATATGTGATATACTAATTTATATAAAATTTTAATGGGTGATATTATGAATTCATGTGATACTCTTGCGGTTTGTGCATGTCGCTCTAAAAACAAGCGGAATCTGTTTGCAAAAAACAGTGACAGACCAACAGGCGAGCCTCAGCCTCTTTGTTATTATCCCGGCGGTACCTTCGAAGATGGCGAAACTCTTACCTTGACCCATTTAACTATTCCCCAGGTAAAGAAAACCTATGGGGTAGTCGGTTCCAGACCCTATTGGATTTGGGGCTTTGAAATGGGGTATAATGAAAAAGGGCTGGTAATCGGTAACGAGGCGGAAGGCTCCAGAATGGACGAAGACCCCGAAGACGGTATGCTCGGAATGGACATGCTCCGTTTAGCGTTGGAACGTGCTGCAACCGCAAAAGAAGGCATCTCGGTTATCGCCCAAATGCTGAAAACATATGGTCAAAAGGCACAGGCCAGTGCTTTAGTAAAGAGATGTTATGAAAATACCTTTATTTTAGTAGACCCGAGCGAAGTATGGGTTATGGAAACAGCCGGCAGAGAATGGGCTGCTAAAAAAATTGAAACCATGCAAGGGGTGTCAAACTGTTATTCCATTCGAAAGGATTTTGACCTTTGCTCTGAAAATCTTGAAACCATTGCAAGAGAAAAAAGATGGCTGGCACCAAAGGAGGCTTTTGACTTTGCAAAAGCTTACGCAGGCAGACTGGTTGCACAACCTCTTGGTGTTCAGCGTTTCCGTAGATTAAACAAGCTTTTACAACAAAAACGTAAACACGATCTTTCGTCACTGGCTTCTATTTTGCGGGACCATTTTGACGGCGAAATTACATCCTCCCGTTTTGCTGATACCTGCGGCACGTTTATGAGCATTTGTATGCACATGCGTGATTGGGGAGAGAGCGAAACATCAGCATCTTTACTTGCTTATTATGATCAGGAATTGGGCATAGTTGCACGGTACGCACCTGTACAACCTTGTTTATCAGCTTACATTCCCGTTTATATGACAGGTAAACTGCCTGAGATTATGTCAAACGCAGAAAAAGAGTTTAACGAAAACTCCCTTTGGTGGCAAGTAAAAGTTTTATCGCTTCTTGTTACCGTTGATGAAGCCCTGTTTGGTGATGGCATCAGACAAGAACTTTCTATTTTGGAGCGTGTTTTTGCAGAAAAAGCAATGGTAGCCGAAAAAAATGCTAAAGCTCTCATGCATGATGGAAAAAAAGAAGAGGCATATAAGGTTTTAGATGCGGTTACAGAGGAATGTACGCAGATATTGTTTGATTTTGCAAAAGAACATAATCAAATTTTGCGTGATGTAATCAATGAAAACGGCGGTTTATACGGCAGACAAAAAGAAGCAATCGAAAAATACGTTGCTTATGCCAATATTCCGTTGCTATAAATTACATATTACAGAAATGTATGCAGAATATAATAGAAAATTCTGCATACATTATAGTCAAAATCATCTTCCAAAGTGTAGAGGAGTAGTTGTCAGCATGATAAAACCGGATAAAACCGTAGTAAAAGAAACAATATCTGTTGCCCTTTGGTCTGTCATATTCAGCCTTATTATGCAAGCGATTTTTCTGCTAATCGGTAAATGGGACTACACGGTGCTTCTGGGAAACCTTTGGGGTGCCTCTGTTATGGTTCTTAACTTTTACACCATGGGTCTTTTTGTTCAAAAAGCAGTTGTAGCTCAAGAAGACGACGCCAAGAAAATTATGAAGCTTTCGCATATGCTGCGTACCTTGGCTTTATTCGCTTTAATTGTAATTGGCGTAGTAGTGCCCTGGTTTTCAACCCTGACTGTGATTATTTCCTTATTTCTTTCACATTTTGCTATTTTGTGTAAAGCATATAAAGATAACTTTAACTTAAAAAAGGAGGAATCAGCACAAGATGAATAAAAAAAGCCGCTGGTTCTTTACAGTTGATATACTATATATCAGCATGATGGTTCTACCGTTTTTGGTAGCTATTATCATAAAAATCTTAACCAACGCCCCGTCGGCCGGCATTGATATTACCGGTGCAGACATCTATTTTACATTGCCAATGCCCATACAGAATTTGCCAATCACGGAATCTCAGGTTAATTCCTTTTGTGTGGTTGTTGCAGTTTTTGGGTTGTGTTTATTTTTAACCCATGGCATTAACAACGGAAAGCTGACCACCCGGCACCATGTAGCAGAATGGATTGTTGAAAAGGTGGAAAATATGGTTGACGGTAATATGGGAAAATATTTCTCCGGTTTCGCTCCTTTTATCACTGCCGTTTTGGCCCTTTCAGCTGTATCCAGTTTATTGGCACTTTTAGGGCTTTATGCACCGACTTCCGATGTAAACATTGTTGGCGGTTGGGCTCTTATAGTTTTTGTTTTAATAACATATTATAAGTTCAAAGGCGGTCCGGTACAATACGTAAAATCCTTTGGTGATCCGGTGCCACTACTGGCCCCGCTTAACATTATCAGCGAGGTTGCCACGCCGATTTCTATGGCTTTTCGTCATTATGGTAATGTTTTATCCGGTTCCGTTATTTCTGTTTTGGTTGCAACCGGATTACAGGGATTATCATCAATGATTTTTAAGTTTCTGCCCGGCGTTTTAGGGGAAATTCCGTTTTTACAAATCGGATTACCCGCTATTCTTTCTATTTATTTTGATATTTTCAGCGGTCTGCTGCAGGCATATATTTTTGCAATGCTTACAATGCTGTATGTTGCAAGTGGATTCCCTGCTGAGATATATGAAAAAAGAAAATTAAAAAAACAAAAGTAAATTAAAAGTTGGAGGTAGTAAAAAATGTTTGAAATTGCTGTTGCTATTATTTTAGGTTGCTGTGCTTTAGGTGCAGGTACGGCTATGGTTGCCGGTATCGGTCCCGGTATTGGTGAAGGTAATGCGGTTGCAAAAGCCTGCGAGGCTATTGGTCGTCAGCCTGAATCTAAAGGTGATGTTACCACAACCATGCTGATGGGTTGTGCCATTGCCGAAACCACAGGTCTGTATGCGTTGGTTATCGCTATTTTACTTATTTTCGTAGCACCGAATATGTTTATCGAAATTTTGAAAAGTGCTATCGGCTAATAACCTACGCGATATAATTTGGAGTGAATAAACCATGCAATCTTTGGATGTTATTTCTGTCAACCTTTGGCAGATTCTAATTTCAATCGCAAATCTTATCATATTGTTTTTTCTGATTAAGAAGTTTTTGTTTAAGCCTGTTAAGAAGATGCTTGCCAATCGCCAAGCAGATTTGGACAAGCTTTATCGTGCTGCTGACGAAGCTAAAGAAAAGGCTGAGGAAAGCGAAAACTACTGGAAGGAAAAGCTGGACAGTGCTGACGCCGAGGCAGAGGCGATTATGCAAAAGGCAACTGACAGTGCTAAATGGCGTAGTGAAAAAATTCTGGAAGAAGCAAAGGACAAAGCCGATGGTATTATCCGCCAGGCTGAAACCGAAGCTGTTTTAGAGCGTAAAAAGGCAACAGAGGGCATTAAGAAAGAAATTGTTAGTGTTTCTACTGCTTTAACAGAAAAGCTCCTTTCCAGAGAAATTAACATAGACGACCATCGCAGCATGATTGATTCTGCAATTAAAACAATAGGTGATGATAATGATGCAAATGAGTAAAGAATATGCCACAGCACTCTTTATGCTTGCATCAGAAGAAAATTGCCAGAAAGAAGTTTCAGAGGCTTTAGGCTGTATGGTAAAGACCTTTGAAGAAAACAGCGAGTATGTTGACCTTCTTTCTTCACCGGCAATTCCTTTAAGCGAGCGTTTAGCTGCTGTTGATGGGGCTTTTAGCTCCTTGCACGAATATGCCGTTTCATTTTTAAAACTTCTTTGTGAGAAAAGATATGTTGGCTTTTTTGCAGATGCCGCAAAAGAATACGAAAATCTTCTCTCGGCGTCAAGCAACATCTTAACAGCGAAGGTAACCAGTGCTGTTTCGCTGACTCAGGAAGAAGAAAACGCCGTCAAAGAAAAACTGCATGCAAAGTTTGGTAATCCTGTAATCCTGGAAACAGCGGTTGACAGCGAGATTTTAGGCGGTATGATAATTGAAATAGACGGAAAAGTTATAGACGCAAGCCTGCGTCAACGTCTTGGTGATTTAAAGGATGTGATAAGCAGATGAGTACTAAACCTGAAGAAATCAGTAATATTATCAAAGAACAAATTAAGCAATATAAATCACGGGTTGAAATGCGTGAAACAGGTACAGTTATCCTGGTTGGTGACGGTATCGCCAGAGTATACGGTCTTCGCGACTGTATGGCAAGTGAGCTGGTTGAATTTGAAGACGGCAGCTTTGGTATGGCACAAAACTTAGAGAGCGATACGGTATCTGTTGCACTTTTGTCTGATGAAAATAACATTAGAGAAGGTACAACGGTAAAACGCACCGGACGTGTTGTTTCCGTGCCCGTAGGCGAAGCTCTTTTAGGCCGTGTTGTAGATGCTTTGGGTAATCCCATCGACGGCAAAGGTCCTATTGATACAAAAGAGGAAAGACCGATTGAGTCTGAAGCTCCCGGTATCATTGAAAGAAAAAGCGTTTCTGTGCCCCTGCAAACCGGTATTAAGGCTATTGACAGCATGATTCCCATCGGCCGCGGTCAGCGTGAGCTTATTATCGGTGACAGACAGACCGGTAAAACTGAAATTGCTATTGATACCATTATGAATCAGAAAAATACAGGGGTTATCTGTATTTATGTTGCCATTGGTCAAAAGAATTCCTCTGTGGTTCAGTTGACAAATGAGCTTTCCAGGGTTGGAGCAATGGAGTATACCATCGTTGTTTCGGCATCAGCTTCCGAAACGGCACCCCTTCAGTATGTTGCTCCTTATTCCGGCTGTGCTATGGCTGAATATTTCAGAGAGCAAGGCAAAGACGTTTTAATTATTTATGATGATTTATCCAAGCACGCTGTTGCATACCGTGCGTTATCTCTCTTAATTCGCCGTCCGCCGGGCCGTGAAGCATACCCCGGTGACGTTTTCTATCTCCATTCAAGACTCTTAGAGCGTGCAGCTTGTGTTTCCGAAGAATATGGTGGTGGTTCTATTACGGCTCTGCCACTGATTGAAACTCAGGCCGGTGACGTTTCTGCTTATATTCCGACCAACGTTATTTCTATTACAGATGGTCAGATCTTCCTGGAAACCGAGCTGTTCCATGCCGGCGTTATGCCTGCTATCAACCCGGGTATTTCCGTTAGCCGTGTTGGCGGTTCTGCTCAGCTCAAGGCTATGAAAAAAGTTTCCGGTGAATTAAAGCTGATTTACTCACAGTATAGAGAATTACAGGCGTTTGCTCAGTTTGGCAGTGATTTGGACGCTGATACTAAGGCGCGTCTTGCTCTGGGTGAGAGAATTGTGGAAGTTTTAAAACAAGACAGAAATTCTCCGGTTCGTGTCGGTTGTCAGGTGGCTATTATTTATGCGGCCATTAACGGTTATTTAAACGATATTCCAGTTAATAAGGTGAAAGAATATGAGTTTAGCCTTTTTGAGCGTTTAGAGAACGAATATGCCGCTCTCTTAGAGCGTTTTGAAGCAGGCTATGCCGATGATGAAGACTTTGAAAAGCTCAAAGAAGCTCTCGGCAAAATGCAGAGGTGACGCCCATGGGTGCAGATACTAAAAAACTCAAAACCCGTATTAAAAGCGTTGATTCAACCCTGCATCTGACAAAAGCTATGGGCCTTGTTGCTTCTTCTAAAATCAAACGAGCGACAGACGCTATGCATAAAAGCAGGGAATACGATGAAGCCATAACTAACGCCATGTCCATGCTGACAGCTTGTCGGGAATGTATGAAAAGTCCCTATTTACAAAAACGCGAGGTTGGCAAAACGGCTTTGATTATTATTGCCGGTGACCGTGGTCTTGCCGGTGGCTATAACGCTAACATTTTCAGGCTGGCAAAAGAGCATAAAGCAGACGAGATTTTTCCCATCGGCAAGCGGTCCTGCGACCGTTATGGCGGAGAACTGACTTTGGCAGAAACTTTCAGCTATCGTGATGCCATGGCCCTTTCTAAAGAAATTTGTACACGTTTTGCTGAAGGCGACTTTGACAGAGTGGGAATTATTTCTACAAAATACGTTTCCATGATGTCTCAGGAAGCTACGCTTACATGGCTGCTGCCGCTGGAAAAAACCGATACCGAGAAAGTACACAGTATTGTTTTTGAACCGGACGAGATAACAATTTTAAATACGGCAATTTTTGAATATGTAACGGCTAAAATTGTTGCTGCTGTACGGGAAAGTTTTGCCTCAGAAGTAGCGGCAAGAAGATTTGCCATGGATTCCGCAGGTAAAAATGCAGGGCAGATGCTGGACGATCTTCAGCTTCAGTATAACCGTGCCAGACAAGGTGCGATTACGCAGGAGATTACAGAGATTGTTGCCGGCAGCGATGCATAAAGGAGGTATTTTCAAATGTCAAATACACCAAAAGGCGTTGTCTCTCAGGTCATGGGGCCTGTTGTTGACATTTGCTTTGAAGAAGGCAGTTTACCTGCCATATATAACGCTCTCACCATGCAAAACGGTGATAAAACATTAACTGTTGAGGTTGCTCAGCATATTGGTGACAATACCGTTCGCTGTATTGCCATGGCTTCAACCGACGGTTTAAAACGCGGCACGCCTGTAACTGATACTGGCAACGCCATCAGCGTTCCCGTAGGTCGGGAAACCTTGGGCAGAATTTTCAACGTTTTAGGTGATACCGTGGATAACAAACCGGCACCGGAAACAAAAGAACGCTGGGATATTCACCGGGGAGCACCGGAATATTCCGAACTATCTACCGCAACGGAGATTTTTGAAACCGGTATTAAGGTAATAGACTTGATTTGTCCCTATTCTAAGGGTGGTAAAATTGGTCTGTGTGGCGGTGCTGGCGTTGGTAACACCGTTTTGATTATGGAACTTATCAATAACATTGCTAAAGAACACGGCGGTCTTTCTGTCTTTACCGGCGTAGGGGAGAGAACCCGTGAAGGTAATGACCTTTATAACGAAATGCAGGAGTCCGGCGTTATCAATAACACCACCTTGGTATACGGTCAGATGAACGAGCCACCGGGGGCAAGAATGCGTGTAGCACTTTCCGGTCTTACCATGGCAGAGTATTTCCGTGATGAA
>JAFQWH010000119.1 GCA_017407515.1 Clostridia bacterium
GTGCATACCTATATTAAAAAACTTGAAGATAAGGGCCTTTTGGTAAAGGACGGCTCTAAAACCCGTGCCCTTCGTTTGGTGGAAACCAACGCAGAACGCATGGCAGAACCCATCGCGGAGTACTTATCCGTGCCGGTTGTGGGTGAGGTTGCCGCCGGTACACCGATTTTAGCGGAGCAGAACGTAACCGATACCTTTCCTCTGCCTATGGTTTTTGCAAAAAATAAGGACGTGTTTATGTTAAAGGTCCGGGGGGACAGCATGATTAACGCCGGTATTTTCAGCGGCGACTATGTAGTTGTTACCCAGCAGGAAACAGCCCGGAACGGCGATATTGTCGTTGCGTTGTTAGACGATTCTGCAACGGTTAAAACCTTTTACCAGGAAAATGGCTACATCAGACTCCAACCGGAAAACGATGCTCTTTCCCCAATTTTAGTCCGTGAGGTTAGAATTGTGGGCAAGGTTTCCGGCGTGCTGAGAATTTACTAGGAGGCATCGAAATGGAAGACTTGAAAAAGCTTGTAGCAGATATTTACGAAGATGTTGTCCGCATAAGACGGCATATTCATCAGCACCCTGAGCTTGAATTTCATGAATTTGAAACCTCAGCTTTTATTTGCGATACCTTAGAAAAGCTGGGTATTCCCTATGAGAAGAACATTGCTAAAACCGGCGTTGTAGGCTTTATTGACAGCGGAGCAGAGAAAACCCTTTTAATCCGTGCGGATATGGATGCTTTGCCGGTTACAGAGGAAGCAGATGTTCCTTTTAAGTCTCAAAACGAAGGCGTTATGCACGCTTGCGGCCATGATGCCCATGTGGCAATGCTTTTAGGTTGCGGTGCGGTTTTATCTAAGATGAAAGACCGGTTGTCCTGCAACGTTAAATTGCTCTTTCAGCCGGCAGAGGAAGATGCAGGTGGTGCTCTCCCTATGATTGAAGCAGGGGTTATGGAAAATCCCCGTGTTGATGCAGCCATCGGGGCACATGTTTCAAACAGCGTTCCTGCAGGCTCTGTTTTGGTAAAAAATGGGGAGTTTATGGCGTCTCCTGATGATTTTGACTTGGTGATTCACGGCAGAGGCGGCCATGGGGCGTTGCCGCATAATTGTATTGATCCTATTGCGATTGCTGTTCAGATTCTGGCGGCGTGGAATATTTTATCTGCCCGCTATACAACCCCTCTGGAAAAGCACGTTATTTCTACAAATATGTTCCAGGCCGGTACAACGTATAACGTCATTCCTGACGATGCGGTAATCCGTGGCACGGTCAGAACTTTTGACAATACATTGCGTCATAAGCTGGCTGAAGAAATGGAACGTATTGCCAAGCAAATTACCGAGGCCTTTGGTGCAACCTGCGACTTTACCTTTACTTTCCGGTATCCGCCTCTTATTAACGATACGACCATGACAGATGCGTTCCGTGAAAGTGTTACTAAGATTTTGGGTGCTGACCGTCTTGTAGAGGGCAAAGACCCCTCCATGGGCGGAGAAGATTTTGCTTATTTTGCAGAACGTGTTCCGGCAACCTTTGTACACGTGGGTACAGGTAATGCAAAAGAGGGGATTACCATGCCCTGGCATAGCTCTAATTTTAAAATTGACGAAACCGGTATGCAAGCCGGTATTATGGCAATGTGTCAATTCGCTTTGGATTTTGGAAAATAAAGAGGAAAAATGATGAAAGAAAAACGAAAAAAGGGGCTACTTCGCCGCTTTCTCCCTTATTTTAAAAAATATAAATGGATTTTAGTTTTTGACCTTTTCTGTGCTTCTTTAACGACAGTCTGTGAACTGGTGCTGCCTTTAATTGTCCGCTTTATTACGGACAGGGCATCTAACGCACCCCACACCTTAACGGTCAGAATTATTTTGTACGTTGGTGCTTTTTATTTGGTTCTTAGGGTTATTGATACCTTGGCCAGCTACTACATGGCGAATATGGGGCACGTGATGGGTGTTAAAATTGAAAGCGATATGCGGCGTGATATGTTTACCCATCTTTCCAATCTGTCTTTTTCCTACTATGATGATGCAAAAATAGGGAGTTTAATGTCCAGAATCACCAGCGATTTGTTTGATGTTACGGAATTTGCTCACCATTGCCCGGAGGAATTCTTTATTTCCTTTATTAAAATTACGGCGTCTTTCTGTATCTTAGCCTCGGTTAACGTCTGGCTGACGTTGATTATTTTCTCGATTCTGCCCCTTTTGTTTGTTGTTTCTTTTGTGCTAAACCGCAAAATGCGGCGGAATTTTAAAGAGTCAAGGGTGCAGGTTGGTGAGCTTAACTCTCAGGTTGAGGATAGCCTTTTGGGGATTCGTGTGGTAAAGTCCTTTGCCAACGAACCTATTGAGGTAGAGAAATTTGAAAAGGGTAACAATAAGTTTGTAAACATTAAAAAGAAATCGTATCTATATATGGGTCTGTTTCAAAGCAGTACCCGTTCCTTTGACGGCATTATGTATATTGCCGTTGTGGTTTCCGGCTCCTTGTTTATGCTAAAGGGGCATATTACGCCGGCAGATTTAATTGCCTATTTGTTATATGTAACAACGCTCTTAACTTCGAATCGCCGAATCGTTTA
>JAFQWH010000007.1 GCA_017407515.1 Clostridia bacterium
CCTGGATTCCCATGCCGGCAATTGCGGCAATTTTAATCAGCGTGGCTTATAATATGTGTCAGTGGCGTCAATTCGTTGCCCTGACAAAAACTTCACCGAAAAGCGATATTTTAGTGCTCTTTATAACCTTCCTGCTTACTGTTATTTTCGACCTTGTCGTTGCCATCGAAGTAGGTCTGTTACTGGCTTGTGTCCTCTTTATGAGCCGTATGAGCAAGGAAAGCAAAATTGAAAGCTGGCGGTATGTTGAACAAGACACAGACCCGGACAGCATTGATTTAAGAAAGGTTGCAAAGCATATCAGCGTATATGAGTTGAGCGGACCTTTGTTCTTTGCTGTTGCCAGCGAAATTGCCCGGATTGAAACAAAATCCTATACTAAATGTGTGATTTTGCGAATGCGTTCTGTGCCTTCGGTGGATACCGATGCTCTTAAAATGCTCAGCGAGTTTGTTACTGCCTGCCACAAAAAAGGCATTACTGTAATTTTATCTCACGTTAACGAACAACCCCTGCGAGCTATGCATAAATCTGGGCTCTATAGCCTTGTGGGCCAGGAAAACTTCTGTGCTAATATTGATGCAGCTCTTACCCGGGGCGAGGCTCTGAATAAACAGTAAAGACAAAAAAGCGGTATTCTCTATGAACTATACTGTTAAGGACATATAATCTCGCCTCCCTCTGACGAGGGAGGTGGCAAAACCGTAGGTTTTGACGGAGGGAGAGAAAGAATTCTACATGGATTGTCTCTCCCTCAGTCAGCTACGCTGACAGCTCCCTCATCAAAGGGTGCCAAGAAAAAAAGCCTGATTTCCCATGTGTTGGAAAATCAGGCTTTTTATATACACGTCCCTAAGAGTACGCCCCTTAAAGAGTACCGCTTTTTTATTTTCTACTCAAATGTAACACCTATGGTGGGATCAATAAAGTTTACAATGGTTTTACCCGGGTTAATACGAAGTTCTGTTCCGTCAGCCTTTTTATACACCGTGTTTCCCTGTCTTGAAGACTTTGACCAGGTAATTTCTTCATAAGAGCCACCGGTAAAATAATAACCCTTGCCGGAGCCTGTGGTGTTAATGTTTCGTCTGTCTGTTCCATCACCTAAAGAGGTATCTGTTATCAACTGAACAATAACATTTTTCACTGCTAAAACATTCCCGTTTTGCATAACGTGGCGTGTTCCGTCAATCTGCTTTTCATACAGCCCTGTCTGTTCGTTATACTGATAACCGGTTTTGTATTTGCCGGAATACGGAAGAGAAATTTTAGACGCTTTGTTGTCTGTCGGCAAGGTTATGTATTCTGTTGCGTACTGAATCCCGCCTTTTTTTGCCGTTTCATCGGCATAGCTTTTCTTTCTTGCCATTTCTTTAATCTTGGCAACACTTGTATAGGCACTGTGCCAATCGCCTTTATATTTTTCTTCACGCCAGAAAATCGTTCCGTCAACTCCTAAAACGCCGTTGATGTTATTGATGCCGAAAGATGCTATATCACGACTTGCATTGGGACTCCAGCCGTAGTGGGTGTAAATAGCATCATGTTCTAAAACAGAATCCAGAAAATAATGCCTCGAGGAACGGACCGGACCGATTTTTGCCACATCGTCATGACGGTAGAGAGCCATAAATCTTGTAGAACCGCCCTCAACCACCATTTCGTAAATTAAATATGCCTCGTCAAGGCCGGCATGGGGTCTTGCATTTTTATCGTCATTATCCACCATAACCGCAATGGGTCGCTGATGGGTGTTTACATAGTTGTTAAAAAACTCCTGAATTTCAGGGTTCTGGGATTGTACTGCTTCTTCCGTTGATGCTTGTTGCTGTGCCGGGCCGTCAACCTTAGCTGTACAACCTGAAAACATTACAAGAAGTAATAGTAAGGCTATCACCGCTTTTTGTTTGATTATTGTTTTTTGAAAAAATGTTGCCATACGAAAGCCCCCTAACCTGTATTCTTTTAGAGATTTCTATATTTTTATTGTAACACCATTTCAAAGGATTGTCTATACTCTGAAATTTTACATTTTCGTGACGAAAAAAGTTCTGTGCGGACTGATGTCTGCACAGAACCAAAGAATTGTTTAGCTTACGGAATCCATAAATTTTTGCTTAGCTTTTAAAATATCACTCTGCTCCGCTTCTTGTACCTGATACCACCCTCTGGCACTCATTTCGTCAAAAAGCTGCCCGCCCAGTTCCTGCTCTTCAGACAAAATGTTTAAAAACGCCATTCGTAGTTGATTGCTGGCACATTCTGATGCATAGGTGTTATAGGTTGATGCCATGTGCTTCTGTGACTGCAGGCTATCTTCCATCATTTCTTTCTCTGTCATAGTCAGTTGATTCATTGTGTTCTCCTTTCTGCCTACTGCAAATATCCCATCAGCGTGTTAAAATGCTGTTGGTGTTTATCTGCTATCTGATTGCATTTTGCCTTGAGTTGTCCGTCCTGGCATTTATTTGCAAACTCCCGGTATTTTTTGACAAGCACCTGCTCATTTTCCAGCTGGTCTTCTAAAGCCATCAGTTCTTTTGTCGTTAAATTCATTGTTTTCTTCCTTTCCTCGCAAATCTATTTACTTAGTATGAAAATTTTGCAGGGAAATTATGCAAAAAAGCCGGTACATCTCTGTACCGGCTTTACTTTTTACCATAAAGTTTTTTTGCCCGTGGAAACTCCCTTTGCACCGCTATTAAAAATTGCCTGAACCTCGTCCTTCGTTTCAATCAGCCCTCCGGCAATAATAGGAATTGTAAGTCTTTCTTTAAGCCGCGAAATAATTTTCGGCACTACCCCCGGCATAATTTCTATCATATCCGGCTTGGAGGATTTTAACGTTTCAAAAATAGCCTCAACCGACCGGGAATCTAAGATAAAAAATCGCTGAACCGTAAAAAGCTTTTCTTCCTTAGCAAACTTTACAATGTTTGCACGGGTTGTAATAATGCCGTCAACACCTAAAGTTTTAACGTATTTCACACCGAATTTGTCCTTGGCAATGCCTTCTGCTAAATCCAGATGAATAAAAAAGCTTTTTCCGGAGCTATGAGCCTGTTTGATGTTGTCTTGCAAGGTCATAATATTAGGAACCAAGTGAAAAATCAGCTTCACGTCGCTTGCAAGTGCTGCCTGAAATTCCGCCTCGTTTTTTACCGCCGCAATGATTAAGCTTTCATTCATTCCCTAAGCCTCCCATATTTTTTGTTGCAACGATGTTTGCACCAAATACATTTTCTATTATAACATCTCCTACGGCAATTGGCAAATGTGCAACCCTTTGATTGATAATCTTCATACAATCCATAACCTGATTCTTAGGAATGGGTCTGTCTGTTTTCACAGGAAGTATTTCGCCGCCACAGCACCGCATTGTGGTGGTAACACTACGCATAGGGGCAACACACTCCGTTTGTGCATAGTCCCTGCCCCGCTGGCAGCTGTTTCCCGAAACGGATACAACTTTGCCGTTCTCTAGGTCTGCTATCAAACTGCACCCCACAGGACAAACGATACAGGTCAACTCTCTTTTCATGACTGCACCTCCAGTTGAAACATTAGTTCATCAATTTGTTCCAGCATTTCTTTTTTGATTATAACGCTTTCCATCTCTCCGGGAGATACCTTCTGCTTCTTTTTCGTCAGAAGCACATTTTTGCCCGATGTAACACAAACCGTAGCATTGCGGTAAACCCCCGAAACCCGGAAGTACACGGTAATGTCCTTTTTCTCAGTAATAACCTCCGGCACGGTATAACGAATTTTTCCGTCTGTTTTAATGGATATTTCCGTTTTGGTTTCCGGCACTCCATTAAGATATGCCGCTGCAGCAATTCCGGCAATTTCCGCCTCTTTTGACACAAAATCCACCAAATCGTGAACGTGCAACACATTGCCGCAGGCAAAAATACCCGGAACGCTGGTTTGCCTGTCCTGATTGACCCTCGCACCGCCGGTAACGGGGTCTATCTGAATCCCTGCCTGTTTCGTCAGCTCGTTTTCCGGAATTAAGCCGACGGATAAAAGCAACGTATCACAAGGGATATATTCCTTTGTTGTCTCAATGGGCTCTCCCTTTGGGTCAACTTCTGCAATGGTTACGCCCTCCAGCCGCTTTTTCCCGTGAATTTCCACAACCGTATGGCTGAGCTTTAGGGGAATGTCAAAATCGTTTAAGCATTGTTCAATGTTACGTGCCAGGCCGCCGGAATAAGGCATAAGCTCGCATACGGCGTGAACTTTTGCCCCTTCTAGAGTCATGCGTCTTGCCATAATAAGGCCAATGTCCCCCGACCCTAAGATGACGACATCCTTCCCCGGCATATACCCCTCTAAATTCACAAACCTTTGTGCCGTACCGGCACTGTATATGCCTGACGGTCTGGTTCCCGGAATGTGCAGAGCACCTCTGGGGCGTTCCCTGCAACCCATGGCAAGAATAATTGCCTTTGCCTGAATCGTAAAGATGCCCTCTGTTTCATTGGTTGCAGTAATGACTTTATCCGGCGTAATATCCAGAACCATGGTGTTCAGTTTATAGGCTATCTGTTTCTCATGAATTTGCTTTTCATATTTCCAGGCGTATTCCGGACCGGTCAATTCTTCATGAAAGGTATGTAACCCAAAACCGTTATGGATACATTGTTTTAAAATGCCACCAAGGCTATCGTCACGCTCTAAAATTAAAATATCCCGAACCCCCCGGTCATATGCCGCCAAAGCCGCACTCATGCCGGCAGGTCCGCCGCCTATAATCACTAAATCTGTCACTTTCAGTTTCCCTCCTTCGTTGTGCCGGAAAGCAGCCATGACTCACCGCCGCTTTTGGCGATTTGCTCATAAGGAAGCTGAAGTTCCTTTGCTAAAAGCTTCATAATATACGGCGTACAAAAACCGCCCTGACATCTACCCATTTGAGCTCTTGTCCGCCTTTTAACACCGTCTAAATCTCCGGGTTTCGGATTCATTCTGATAGCCTCTAAAATTTCTCCCTCCGTAACACTCTCACAGCGGCAAACAATTTTTCCATAGGACGGATTTTCCCGAATCATTCGATTCTTTTCCGTCCGGCTTGCCTCTTTAAAACGGTGCATCGCCGGTCTGTTTGGGTTAAACTGCGGATTCACGGTAAGCTCATAGCCTTGCTCTTTTAAAAGACCGACAATATATGCCGCTATGGCAGGCGACGCTGAAAGACCCGGAGACTCAATACCACCAGCATGAATCAAGCCTCTCCGTTTTGAGGTAATGATAAAATCACCGGTGCTGCCAACTGCCCTGAGTCCGCAGAAAGACCTGATACTCTGGCGGACGTTAATGCCGCTCACCATGTTTTCTGCTTCTGCCAAAACCTTTTTCAGTCCGTCCTTGGTGGTTTGGGTATTTTCTTTATCTTCCATATCCACAGAAGTAGGACCCAGCAATAAATTCCCGTCTACGGTAGGCGAAACCAGAATGCCCTTTCCCATCTTTGTGGGGGTTTTAAAAATTGTATGCGAAACCGTGTTTCCACATTCTTTATCTAACAGAATATATTCTCCCCGTCTCGGTTTTACGGTAAAAAAAGGTTCCCCCGCCATAGCTGCAACGGTATCGGCATAGGCACCGGCAGCGTTAATCACAACTTTTGCCAAAACAGTTTCTGTACCAGATACAATTTCATAATATCCGTCATGACTGATAATCTTATGAACCTCAAAATTTGTTTTAAGCTCCGCCCCGTTATCCATAGCGTTGCCAACCGCTGCCAGGGTTAGCGTATAAGGACAAATAATACCGGCAGTAGGAGCATAGAGAGCACAGGTTACCTCCGAAGAAAGATTGGGTTCTCTTCTCCTGAGCTCCTCGCCCTCTAAAAGCGTAAGCTTAGGAACACCGTTAGCCTGACCTCTTTTTAGAAGCTCATGAAGAGTCTGTTTGTCCTCATCACCATAGCCGATAACCAAAGAACCGTTGTTTTTATATGAAACGCCCAACTCTCTTGCCACCTGCTCCATCATGGCGGCACCCTGCACATTGAGTTTAGCTTTCAGACTCCCCGGCTTTGCATCAAACCCTGCATGAACAATACCAGAATTAGCCCGGGAAGCACCCATAGATACATCGTTTTCCCGTTCCAAAATGCAAATCCGCAAATGATACTTTGCAAGCTCTCTTGCCGTCATGGCACCAACCACGCCGGCACCGATTACCGCAACATCATACATGACTGTTCCTCCTTTTTTGCATAAAAAAAGACGCACCAAAATAAAAGCAAAAGCTTTTATTTTGATACGTCTCCAAATCTCAGTATCAAGGTTATTATAACAAAAGAAAATCAGAATGTCAAGACTCTAATCACTGCAACATTTTATAGACTCGGCTTAAAAGCAGGCATAAGCTCCAGCTTAAAGAGGTTTGCCTTGTGCTTTTTATCAATGAGAGCCTTTTTCTCCGGATCAGCTATTTTGCCTGTTCGAATGTAAACATCAAGTTCTGCATAGGTAAAGCCCAAATTTTCTTCATCGGTTTTTCCGCAAAGACCGTCAATGGGTGTTTTCTCAACTAATTCTTTCGGCAGTCCCAAAACATGGCCGATTTCCTTAACCTCGGTAACCGTCAAGTGAGACATAGGAGAAAAGTCTCCAACAGAATCGCCGTACCGTGTGGAATAGCCTACCCAATCTTCCGATAAATTACAGGTGTTGGCAACACGGCCGTTGCAGCTTTGGGAAACAGCATACAGCGTCGCCATTCTGATTCTGGGCGGCAGGTTGGTTTTAGACAGCGTTGAAAGTTCCAAATCATTCGGCAGACTGCCCAAAAGACCGTCAATAGCATCTTTAACATTGACCTCGTAGTGTCGTATACCCAGATGATTTACTAAAAGGTATGCCATATCAATATCGTGCTGCTCCCCCTGAGGCATCAGCACACCGATGACTCTGTCTTTGCCTAAGGCTTCTACGCAAAGTGCCGCCACAACGGAGCTGTCTTTACCACCGGAGATGCCCACCACAGCATTACAGCCGGGGCCGTTTTCTTCAAAGAATTTACGAATCCACAAAACGCATTCGTCTTTCACTTTTTTAGCATCAAACATTTCTCTTACGCTCCTATCACATCAATCTGGCACATCTGCATGGTCAAAAGTGCCGCCTTATGGCTTTCCGGTGTTACGCCGGCACAGCAGCTTGCGTCCACCGAAACTTTTGCTTCAGGAAAGGCCGCCTTAATAATCAGTGCATTGGAAACCACGCAAATATCCGTACAAAGCCCTACCAATTCAACAGCTTCAAAGGCTTCTTCTTTCCAGTTCGGCCAGCCGAAATTCGGTTTATCTATAATTTTACAGCCCTCAACATATAATCCATCGGCAATTTCCCAACCTTTTGTGCCTTTAACGCAATGAACCACCGGCAGTTTTATGCCCTCCGGCGTGTTGAGATAGTTCTCGCCATGGGTATCGCGGGTGAAAATAATCCTATCCCCGTTTTTGCGGTATTCCTCAATTTTTGCCTTTACATTCGGCACAATAGAAACCGCCTCTTTCGTGCCCAGAGCCATGTCAATAAAATCGTTTTGCATATCTACAACAATCAGTGTTTTCTTCACGGTTATCATCCTTTCCGACACACTTAAAATTATACCGCCCTGCGAAAAAAAAGTCAAGATTTTGGGAAATAGAAAAAGCAACCACCTTTGCGAAAGGACGATGTAACGAAACTTTGTTTCGCTTATATTTACCCTATCAATCAACCAATAAGTGTTTTTTCTGATACTGCAAGGGACTCATGCCTACTTTTTTCTTAAAGACGGTTGAAAAATAATTAGCATCGTAATAGCCCACCTGTGCAGCAACTTCCTGAATGTTATAGGAATAGTCTGCCAAAAGCTGTTTGGCATAGTTAATACGCAGCTCGTCCAAATGCTGTTTTGGCGAAACGCCGTGTTGTTCTTTAAATAGCTTACGAAAATATACGGAAGAAATATTAGACTCTCTTGCTAATTGGTCAACCGTTAGGCCGGGCGACCGAAAGTTAGCATAAAGATATTGCTCCCCTTCACTAATCAACGAATACGGTTTCTTGCCGGTCTCGGTGCTTTGCTTGTTAATTTGCTCTAACATTAAATAAAAGGTTGAATAGGCTTGATAATACAGATTTTCTTCAAATTTTTTTACTGTTTCAATTAACAACTCCGCCCCACGGTCAGAGTGAAACACAGTCAATTCCTCCGGTACATTGCTGGTCAAGATATGTAGCACCGCCACGGTTTCCCCTTCCGTCTTTTGCCAATATGCCGTATTCTCGGGAATGAATAAAATATCATTTTTCCCCACGGAAATCTCTTTGCCCCTTGCCGAAAAAACAGCATTGCCCTCTATGCGTGTACTCAAAACAGAAAAGTTTCGTTTCTTTGTGTAATAAGCGGTTGCCTTTCGGGTGAATAACAGACTGTTTTGAACAGTTATCGGTGAAAACAAATTGCTAAAAACCATATTTTATCCTCTTTTTCAATTTTTCCTTACCAACAGTATAACACAGTCTCCTTTAAAAAACAAGTTTCGAAAATCAAAGAAATTGTTTTTATTATTATAGTGAAAAGACGGTGTATCTATGATACAATGAAGAAAAAAAACGGGAGGTATATGTATGAAACCATTGGTTATTTATCAATTATATGCACGAAACTTTACAAACGAAGGTACCCTAGCCGCTGCAGAGAAAATGGTACCACATCTGGCAGATCTGGGCATTGATGCGGTTTACTTAAGTGCCATAAACAAAGCTGATGATCAGCAAGAGGGTCAGAGCCCCAGACAGATTGCAAGCGGTATGAATAACCCTAAAAATCCCTACCGAATTGTTGATTATTATGCCGTTGACGAAGAATACGGAACGACAGAAGATTTAAAGAGTTTTATCAAAGCCTGCCATAGTGCAAACATCAAAGTGCTAATTGACCTTGTTTATATGCATTGCGGCCCCAACGCAGTATTTCTTAAAGACCATCCGAATTTTATTAAAAGAAATGAAAAGGGCGAAATGATGTTAACGCCCTATGGCTTCCTCTTATTAGATTTTGATGATAAAGAACTCCGCGAATACCTCTGGCGTAATATGGAGTACTACATAAAGGAAATCGACGCCGACGGATTCCGCTGCGACGTAGCAGAAGAAGTGCCTTTAGATTTTTGGAAAGAAGGCTTTAAACGTGTAAAGAAAATTAAGCCTGATTTAATTTTCTTAGACGAAGGGGGCATGAGTAGCTACTTAGAAGCATTTGACCTTTTATACGGAGGCGGTGTTGAAGGAGCCATCAACCGGACGTTTATACATAAAAACAACGCCGGCAAACCCCATAAGGTTAAAACCTATCATTTTATTCCGATAGATAAAGAGACTGTTTACAACGCAGAGCATATCAAAGAAGCTTGGTTAAAAACTCATAAAAAAGCACCTCTTTGCTCTACCATTAACAACGCCGAAAACCACGATATTGCCAACGACGCCTACGAGGAGCGTCTCGAAGCACACTTAGGACCCAATGCCGGCGAAGCTATCTTAGCCTTTTTATTTACATTAGACGGAATCCCTATGATTTACAACGGAAACGAATTTGCCGATTCAGGCAGAAGAAGTATGTTCTGGAACCGCTTTTGCCGGGGTAATATGTCTATTGATTGGAGCAATCTGGCAACGGAAGTTGGCAAAAGACGTTTGCAGGTTGTAAAGAATTTAATCCGGATTAGAAAAAACAGAAAATCCTTAACTTGCGGTGATTTGGTCTGGGCAGACCACAGCGGTTCAAAAACAGTTTTGGGCTTCTCCAGAAACTATGAAAACGAAACCACTCATATCTTCATTAACACCACCGCAAAGGTACAAAAAACAAAGCTGCAGAATATTCAACCGGGAAAAGTTCTGGCCTCTAACAATGCAACCATTGATAAAAACACCATCACCTTGCTCCCCTATGGATATGTAATCACAGAATAAAAATAAACTGTGCGTGCTACCGGTAAACCCGATGGCACGCACTATTCTTTTGAGGACATTTCTAATTCGCCTCCGCAGACTCGCACTTGGGGCGACACCGCTTGCAAAAACAGTTCGCCGGACTGTTTTTGCTTCACTAACCCAACGAGCTACGCTCGCCGGTCTCA
>JAFQWH010000008.1 GCA_017407515.1 Clostridia bacterium
AACGCCGTTGGCACCCACGAGGAGCTTTTAGAAGGCAATGCAATTTACCGTGAGGTTTATGAATCTCAGCAGAAGGGGGTGGCGTAAATGGCAAGAATTCCGGGAGGTCCCGGCGGCAGAGGCCCTATGCGTGGCCCCGTTAGAAAGCCGAAGGATGCGAAGAAAACCCTGCTTAGAATTTTAGGCTACATGGGTTCTTACAAATTGCTACTACTTTTGGTTGTGGTGTTTATTATCATCAGTGCCGGTGCCGATGTTGCGGGAACGTACTTTTTAAAGCCGGTTATCAACGAATATATCGTGCCCTTTATCGGGAAGCAGGACGTAGATTTATCCGGCTTTATCAGAATTCTTTGTATTATGGGTGGGATATATCTTGCCGGTGCACTGTCAGCTTATACCTATAACCGCATTATGCTGACCATTTCCACCAAAACCTTAAAAAAGGTGAGAACAGACTTGTTTTCTGCCATGCAGAAATTACCCATTAAGTTTTTTGATACCCATACCCATGGGGAACTGATGAGCCGGTTTACCAATGATACGGACACCCTGCGAGACTTGATGGGAAACAGCATTTCCCACTTCATTTCTTCCGGTTTAACGGTTGTGGGCGTGTTTGTTATGATGGTAATCCTCAGCCCGGTGCTGACGGTTTTGGTTCTTTTTATGTTGGCGGTTATGCTTTTTGTAGTGAAAACCGTCGGCAAGCGAAGTGGTTACTATTTTAAGGAACAGCAAAAAGAACTGGGTCGGGTGAACGGCTACATTGAGGAAATGATTGAGGGACAAAAGGTTGTTAAGGTCTTTTCCCGTGAAAATCAGATTAAAGAGGAGTTTGACAAGCTGAACGAAGAGCTTTGCCAGGCGGCAACCAACGCTCACTCTTTTGCTAACATCTTAATGCCCATTATGGGTAACCTGTCTTATTTACATTATGCTTTAACGGCAGTTGCCGGTGGCGTTATGGCGGTTTTCGGCTGGATGAATATTGGTACTATCGGTGCATTCTTGCAGTATACCCGTTCTTTTTCCCGCCCTATTACTCAGATTTCTCAGCAGTTTAACAGTATTCTGTCAGCCTTAGCCGGTGCAGAGAGAATCTTTGCGTTAATTGATGAAGTGCCTGAGGTAGATAACGGCACGGTGACTCTGGTTTGGGCAAATAAAAATGCTAACGGAACTTTGGAAGAAAGCGAAACCCGTACTGAGCTTTGGGCGTGGAAACAGCCCCAGGCAGACGGTAGCGTGGTTTACACCGAGGTTCGGGGCGATGTGCGGTTTGACGATGTTACCTTTGGCTATGAGGAAAACAAAATCGTTTTAAAGAACATCAGCCTTTATGCCGAGCCGGGACAGAAAATTGCCTTTGTAGGCTCTACCGGTGCCGGAAAAACCACTATCACCAACCTGATTAACCGGTTTTACGATGTGCCGGAGGGAAAAATTACCTATGACGGCATTCCTATTACCGCCATTAAAAAGCCGGACCTTCGCCGGTCTCTTTCCATGGTGCTCCAGGACGCACATCTTTTTACCGGAACGGTTCGGGATAACATTCGTTACGGCAAGCTGGACGCTACCGATGAAGAAATTGAAGCAGCGGCACGCCTCGCCAATGCTCATTCCTTTATTATGCATCTGCCTCAGGGCTACGACACTATGTTGACAGCTGACGGCGGCAACTTGTCTCAGGGACAGCGGCAGCTTTTATCCATTGCCCGGGCAGCTGTTGCGGACCCGCCGGTTCTGATTTTAGATGAAGCAACCAGCTCTATTGATACAAGAACCGAGGCTCTCATCGAAAAAGGTATGGATAAGCTGATGGCGGGCAGAACCGTTTTCGTGATTGCCCACAGGCTTTCCACCGTTCGCAATTCCGATGCTATTATGGTCCTAGAACACGGGGAAATTATTGAGCGTGGAAACCACGAAAGCTTGATTGCGGAAAAGGGTAAGTATTATCAGCTGTATACAGGAGCTTTTGAAATGGAATAATACGTTCCTATAATATAAGAAGTAACAGGGGGTTGTGCGGTCAGCATAACCCCTGTAAAAATTAAAATAAAAAAATTTAAAAAAACTCTTGACGAATGAAACAAGTTATGATATATTAAAATGTGCCTATATGAAAAGGTCTTTTTTTTGTTGTGCAAAAAAACAGGAATATATAGTAGGAGGAAAAACCCATGAGAACTAAAATTACATTAGCTTGTTCTGAATGTAAGCAGAGAAATTACGATACAATGAAGAACAAAAAGAACGATCCGGACAGACTGGAAATGAACAAATATTGCAGATTCTGCAAAAAGCATACTGTTCATAAGGAAACAAAATAATCCTAAAAAACGGTATAATGCCTGTCATTTAATTTCATGCAGACAGGTGTTGTTTTCGTGCCGTGGCATGGCGGCGGAATGGAGAGTATCATGAGCAATAAAAAATCTAACATCTTCGTTAGAGCAGCTAGAAAAATCGGCGGCTATTTCCGTGAACTCAAATCTGAACTGAAGAAAGTTACCTGGCCGACATTCAAGCAGGTTTGCAACAACACCGGTATTGTTTTAATCGCAGTGATTGCTGTTGGTGCAATTGTTGCCCTGTTAGACTTTGGTTTTCAGTACTTATTCAGTACGCTCCTTAAATAAGCATAAGGCTTAACGACTTAAAAAAAGGAGGCGAAGGAAGCAGTATCGCTTCTTAGATTATATGGCTGACGAAGCAAGATGGTATGTAGTTCATACCTTTTCCGGGTATGAAAAAAAAGTACAAGCAAATATTGAAAAATCCGTTGAAAACCGCAATTTGCACGATTTGATTCAGGATATTAAAGTCCCTATGGAAGAAGTTATTGAAACAAAGGGCACTGAACAAAAGAGTGTTATGCGTAAGGTTTTCCCCGGCTATGTTATGGTTAAGATGATTATGACTGATGACAGTTGGTATGTAATTCGGAACACCCGAGGTGTTACCGGCTTTGTTGGTCCCGGATCTAAACCCGTTCCTTTAACTGAGGAAGAAGTTTATAACATGGGTATTGAACGGAAAGTTGTTACGGTTAATTTTGAGGTGGGTTCAAGCGTCCGCGTTTGTGACGGCCCCTTGGCTGACTTTGTCGGCACCGTTGATGAAATTAACATGGAGAAACAGTCCGTTCGCGTGATTGTTTCCATGTTCGGCAGAGAAACCCCTGTTGAGCTGGACTTTTCACAGGTTGAAGTTTTACAGTAAATTTAGCCTTTCGGCTTTATTTTAGCAACGAATTTTCGTTGCCCTGGGTGGGAGAACAATTCGTTCGCCAAAACCACATCTTTTTAATAGGAGGAACTTTTACAATGGCACAGAAAATTTCAGGTTACATCAAGCTGCAGATTCCTGCAGGAAAAGCAACCCCGGCACCGCCTGTTGGTCCTGCTTTAGGTCAGCACGGTGTCAACATCGTACAGTTTACCAAAGAGTTTAACGAAAAGACTGCTAAAGACGCAGGTTTAATTATCCCTGTTGTTATTACAGTGTATGCTGACAGATCTTTCTCGTTTATCACCAAGACTCCGCCGGCAGCAGTTCTGCTGAAAAAAGCTGCTAAGATCGAAAGCGGATCCGGTGTTCCCAACAAGACAAAGGTTGCAACCGTGTCTAAAGATGTTGTTCGTCAGATTGCTGAGCAGAAAATGCCCGACTTAAACGCAGCAAGCGTTGAAGCAGCTATGAGCATGATTGCCGGCACTGCCAGAAGCATGGGAATTGTTGTTGAGGACTGAGTTCGATTGAATACGTGGGAGAGCGAAAGCTTGCAAGACCACATAAGGAGGAAATAAAATGTTCAGAGGCAAAAAGTATATTGAAAGTGCAAAGTTGGTTGACAAAGCCAATTTATATGATCCCGCAGAAGCGTTGGATCTGGTAACAAAAACCGCAAAAGCGAAGTTCGACGAAACCGTTGAAATTCACGTTAAACTGGGTGTTGACTCAAGACACGCAGACCAGCAGGTTCGTGGTGCACTTGTACTGCCCAACGGTACCGGTAAAACTGCTCGCGTGTTAGTATTCGCTAAAGGCGACAA
>JAFQWH010000009.1 GCA_017407515.1 Clostridia bacterium
ATACATAATATGGAGGTTCTTTTTCGGTTGTAACCACCCGACAAAAGAACGGCTGGATTAAGTGCATTCTATCATGATAGAATGCCTTACTCCATGCCCGCACCCCTTGAAACGACACAGGGGCTCTGCCCCTGGACCCCTTTACATAGACGAAGTATCTGTATAACCCATTTATGGGTAGCTAGTAGTAGTTGCATGGCTGGCAGGCCAATAAAAAAACGCACTTGTGCGTTGCCAGTAGCGTTAGGGCTATGCCCGAAAAGGAAAAACCACCCGCTACGCGGGTGGATATTTATTATGTTATCTTTAAATCAAAATTTATCTGCGATTCGGTTGTTTCATGCTGTCAATATAGTCAAGGGACATACCGGTACCTTTTGCAACGCAGTACACAGCGTCTTCTGCGATAGAAACCTCCAGACCTGTTTTGCGGGCAAGTAGCTTATCTAAGCCGTAAATCAAACTGCCACCGCCAGTGAGTAAAATACCGCTGGTACTGATGTCGCCAACCAGCTCCGGTGGCGTTTTTTCCAGTACGCTACGAACTGCGTCTACAATCTGAGAGGCACATTCTTCTAATGCGTCCAGCATTTCCTCAGAGGTAACCGTGACAACCTTGGGAAGGCCGGTTATCAAACAACGGCCTTTGATTTCTTTAGAAATGGAAATGGGACGGGGATATACACAGCCCAGTTCGATTTTCAACTCTTCAGCGGTTCTGTCACCAATCATCATATTGTGTTTTTTACGAATATAGCGAACCACGGCTTCGTCGAATTTATCGCCGGCAACCTTAATAGAGTTTGAAACAACAATTTCGCCCAAAGAGATAACGGCAACGTCTGCTGTGCCGCCGCCAATGTCAACAATCATGTTGCCGTGGGGTTTGGAAATATCAATACCAGCACCAATGGCTGCGGCAATGGGTTCTTCGATAATAAAAGTTTTTCCGGCACCTGCCTGTACGGCGGCATCGCAAACAGCACGTTCTTCAACAGCCGTTACCTGACTGGGAACGCAAACGATGACTTTCGGTTTAAAAAACCGGGTTTTGCAAACTTTTTTGAGAAAATAGCGAAGCATTTTCTCCGTGGTGTCATAATCAGAAATAACACCATCTTTCAGGGGGCGGATTGCCACAATGTTGCCGGGGGTTCTGCCAATCATATTCTGGGCTTCTGAACCGACTTTTAAAACTTTACCCGTGTTGGTATCAATAGCAACAACACTGGGCTCTTTGAGCACAACGCCCTTGCCTTTTACATATACTAAAACGGTTGCGGTACCTAAGTCGATACCAACATCTTGACCAAAATTAAACATATAGAATCACTCCTTGGTTAGGTTGTGTTACGAACTAAAACATAGTATTTCTTTTATTATACAGGAAAAGTTACAGTTTGGCAACCATTATTTGGAAATTGTTTTACTTTTTGCCGGCAGGACATACGCTGACGCAGATGCCGCAGACAACGCCTCTGCCAATTTTCTGATATGCTTGCTTCATATGTGTGCTGCAAGCGTTGCGATCTAGGATTTTAGTGCCGCCCTCTTGAAAGGTTTTTCCCGAAATTGCCATAGCGGGGCAGGCACGAAAACAAGCTTCGCAGTTTTCGCATGGATTTTTTTCAGACATCGGGCGAAAGCCTTGAGATAAATCCAAATCCGTCAGTACCGTGGCTAAACGGACTCTGGGTCCGAAACGGTCCGATAAAAACAGGGCACTTCTGCCTATGGTACCAAGGCCTGCTTTGACGGCAGCCTCTTTGTGGGAAAACAGACCGGCAAAACCCTCAATACTTTGGGAAGCCGGTACGCAAACATACTGTCCGCCCATTTGCTCTAAAAACAAGCCGGCACGCAAGGCAAGCCGGTCTAAAAAAGCATTGGCGGTGCGGTAATGGTGAAAATACGTATGGTTCGGGCCGGTGGCAACACCGTCTATAATTGCGTCAGACAGACGTAGGACGATGGTAACGGCGTTAGTTAAGTTGCTGTATGCAGGTGGCGGTACAATCTTACTGTAACCGACTTCCGCCGCACCCTCTCCAAGCAACAGGGCAGTTAATTGTTCAGTCATTGGCTTCTCCAAATTCTATCAGTTCTTCAGCTTGCTTTAAGGTGGTTTCCGTTACAGCGTCGCCACTGATAATACGGGCAAGCTCTTGGATTCTGTCCTCATAAGAAAGTGGCAGGACGTTGGTCTTGGTTCTGCCGTCTTCCTTAGATTTTTCAATTAAAAAGTGGCTTTTTGCCATAGCGGCAATCTGTGCTAAATGAGTCACGCAGAGAATCTGCTTATTGTCGGAGAGCTCACGGAGCTTTCTGCCAATTTTCTGTGCCGCACTGCCGCTGACACCGGTATCAATTTCGTCAAAAATTAAAGTTTGAGCTACGTCACCGTCAGTTAAGACAGATTTAATTGCCAGCATAATACGGGACAATTCACCGCCGGAGACAATTTTATTTAAGGGGCGGTAGTCTTCGCCGTCGTTGGTTTTAATGTAAAAGCTGACTTGCTCAGCACCGTGCAGCGAAAGGGGTGTTTCGGTTACGGTAATGGAAAACTCAGCATCGGGCATATTGAGAAAATGCAGCGTTTCGGTGATTTTTTGCTGAATACTGCCTATTGCCTGTTGCCGCAGGTCAGACAAGGCTTTTGCCAAAACTTTTGCATTTGCTTCTGCTGCCATGAGTGCCTTTTCAAGCTGTTCTTTTTGTGCTTCGGCGTTTTCAAGCTGAGAAAGTTCTGCCTCGCAGGCTTCGCCATGGGCAATAACGGCCTCTACGGTGACACCGTATTTTCGTTTTAAACGGTAAATAACGTCCAGCCGGGCTTCGATTTCGTCAATCGGCTGTTCGTCTTCAGCCAAACGTTCAAAGTAATTTCTAAGTTGACGGGAAATATCGTCAGCTTCTTCGGCTAAGGCTATAACCCGTTCGCAAAGGGGAGAGAGGGAACCGTCAAAACCGGCAGCGTCCTCTAAATTTTGGGAGGCAACGGAAAGTGCCTGACGGGCATCTAAACCGTCAACAGCATCACAAAGAACTGAAAGAGCGACGGCAACGCTTTCTTCCAACCGCTTTTTATGGTTAATCATATCCCGTTTTGCCTTTAATTCATCTTCTTCATCGGGCTGGAGGTTGGCAGAACGGATTTCGTTGCTTTCGTAGGTTAACATATCAATTTTACGAAGCTTTTCCGCTTCGTCAAGGTCTAATGTTTCGGATTCTTTTACCAGAGAACGCCATGTTTTGTATGCTTCTTGGTATTCTGCCAATGCTTTTTTGCCCTCGTCTTTTAGAAAGCTGTCTAAAAAGTGGATATGTTGAGTAGGGTTTAAAAGAGCCTGGCTGTCATGCTGACCGTGAATATTTACCAGCAGGTTACCAACCTCTTTTAACTCGGAAAGGGTTGCTGTCCGGCCGGCAATGCGGCAAAGGTTTTTCCCGTCACGCAGGAGCTGACGGGAGAGAGAAACGGCTCCGTCATCGTCAATCTCAACGCCAAGAGATAAAAGAGCGTTGCGTTGTGCTTCGTTCTCAACGTAAAAAATACCGCTGACTTCAGCTCTGTCTGCCTCGTGACGAATCAACTCACGGTTGGCACGGTCGCCCAGTAACAGGTTAATAGAGCCGATTAAGATGGACTTTCCGGCACCGGTTTCGCCTGTTAACACATTCAAGCCGTTATGAAATTCAATTTCAACATCGTCTATAAGAGCAATGTTTTTTATGTGCAAAGCAAATAACAAGCTTTGTTCCTCCTTTGTGCCGATTTTCCGGAATAGACTAGAGCAGTGCCTTAATCTTTTCGGTTAACTTGCTAGCGGCCTCGTTGTCACAGACAACACAGAAAATAGTATCATCCCCGGCAAGGGTTCCGACAACTTCTTCAAGGGCTAACGCGTCCAGCACGGCGGCGGCAGCCTGAGCCATGCCGGCATGAGTTTTAATAACCACAATGTTTTGTGCAACGGTAACGGTTACAACGCTGCGGGAGAGAATTAACATCTGGGGATTAGGAGCTTTTGCGTTTTGCTGGGGCTGAGCATACTTATAAACGCCGGAATCACCGGGAATTTTCGTCAGTTTCAGCTCTTTAATGTCGCGGGAAACGGTGGCTTGGGTTACCTGAAAGCCTTGAGCTGTCAGCCGTGAAGCTAAATCCTCCTGGGTAACAATTTCATATTTTTTAATTAAGTCTAAAATGGCTGTATGTCTTTTCTGTTTCATGGATTATTTTTCCTTTCCAAGAAGCTTTTCGTGGAGCTTACTGTAAA